>NZ_JCASIL010000018.1:0-126414 GCF_059685725.1 Telluria sp. RT2P19 | reverse complement strand
ATCCACGTGCAAAACGTGAACGCTTATCACCGACGCTTCAAGGAGTGGTTGGCGCGCTTTCATGGCGTGGCGTCATGGCGCCTGCCGAATTACCTGGGTTGGCTGTGGGCCCTCGATAGTGGGCGAGTTACTTCTGTCGAGCAATTGCTACGCATCGCGATCGGATTCATCCATAGGTAACGGTGACATCGCCTTTTGTTTTCTAAAAATAGTTGGAACTTTTTGAGGCCCTCGGCGCAATACAAGAAAAGACCACTGCCATGACCTTGACCTTGACCGCCGAACCCACCGATACCGAACTGCTGCGCCAGGTCCACGCCGGGCAGGCCGATGCGTTCACGGCGCTGTACCGGCGGCACCAGGGGCCCTTGTACCGCTACGCGCTGCTGCGCTGCGGTTCGGGCGATGCGGCGGCCGACATCGTCCAGGAAAGCTTCATGGGCTTGCTGACGGGACGGCTCGGCTACGACCCGCTGCGCGGCCAGTTGCAGCACTTCCTGTTCGGCGTGGCGCGCAATCTCGCGCTCAAGCTGGACGCGGCGCGCCAGCGCCATCCGCGACTGCCCGCGCCGCTCGACGACGACGATGAACTCGAGCTCGATGCGGCCAGCGAATCCGCCGGACCACTGGCGCGCCTGCTCGGCAACGAGGCCGCCGAGGAAGTACGGCGCGCGTTGTCCCTGCTGCCGCCACACTACCGCGACCCGCTGATCCTGTACGAGCTGCACGACCTGTCGTACCAGGAGATCGCCATCGTCTGCCAGGTCGACATCGGCACCGTGCGTTCGCGCCTGGCGCGCGCTCGTGCAGCACTGGCCAAGCGGCTGCATGGGCTGCAAGGGGCGCCGTCGAACGATGCGCACCTCGCATGAAGCGAATGACGCTGGAAGGAAAATGATGAACGACCAACACGACAATCCGGGTCCTGCATTGGCGACCCGCTTCGCCGCACTGCGCAAGGAGCTGGCCGGAATGGACGCCCCGCGCTGCGTGGAAAAGGAATTGCTGCAGGCCTTCGCGCGCCGGTTCCCCAAGAAGCAGCCCTGGTACCGCAAGCTGTCGCTGCCCCAGTGGGGCACGGCCGGCGCCCTGGCTTCGCTATGCGGCATGGCCCTTCTGCTGGCGCTGGCGCCGCATCAGGTGATCACGGTCGGCCCACCGGTGGTCGGCATCGAGGACGGCGCCGCCTTCATCGCGCTTGAATCGCTGGAACGGATCGAACGCGAACCGCATGCGCGGGTGGTCGAGGCCGAGCTGCCGCAAAGCGCGCTGGCGCCGCTGGGCATGCCGCTCAATCCGCAAACCGCGGGCGGCACGGTGCGCGCCGAAATGCTGGTGGCCGAGGACGGCCATCCCCTGGCGCTGCGCCTGAGCGCCGCCGACTGACACCATCCATTGTGAGGACTATATGAAGACCATGAACATCCTGATCGCCACCATGCTGGCAAGCGTCCTGGCACCGGGCGTGGCCGTGGCCGAGGACGACACGATAGAGCAAGGCAATGACGGCCAACGCCGCATCGTGATCCGCCAGGGCACGATCACCCTGCCGCCGGGCCAGCAGGCCGCGCTGCGTGCCGGCGACAGCGCCAGTCTGACGGGCGCCATGCTCAGGATTTCGACGTCCGGCATCGTCAAGAATGCACCGTACAGCGCCGAAGCCGTCTCCGAAAGCATGCAGCGGCTGGCCGACGGCAACCAGATCGTCAACAGGTCGAGCGCGATGCAATACCGCGACGGCGCGGGCCGCACCCGCACCGAGGTGCGCGGCGGCGACGGCATGCTGCGCACCATCACCATCAGCGACCCGGTCATCGGTGCGCGCTGGATCCTCCATCCCGGGCGCAAGACCGCCACGCGGATCGGGATCACGTCGGAACTGGCGCGCGCCGAAGCAGATGCCGCGCGCGCCGCTGCGGCGCAAGCCCGGATCGCCGCGGCCCAGGCCCGTGCCCAGGCGGAAGGTACGCGCGCCAAGGCCGAACAGCAGCGCCGCGAGGCCGACCTGGCCCGCAAGGCCGCCGACGAGGCGCGCGCCCGCATCGACCAGCTACGCAAGGAAGGCAAGCTGCCGGAGGGCACCCACATCATCGTCAAGGAGGTCCAGCGCGGCGGCGAACCGGCTGAAGTACGTGTGCGCATCGCCCAGCCGGCGCTGGCCGCGATGCCTGCCGCGCATGCGATGTCGGCCCGGATCGCGCCATTGATCGTCGGCGCCGCCAACGACGGCAAGTGGTCGGCCAAGGCGGTCACGCGCGAGCTGGGCGCGCGCGAGGTCGCGGGCGTGCGGGCAGAGGGCAGGCAGCGCAGCTATGCGATTCCCGCCGGCGAGATCGGCAATCGCGATCCGATCGAAGTGAGCAGCGAGACCTGGTACTCGCCCGAGCTGCAGGTCACGGTCTACCACAAGCGCAGCGACCCGCGCAGCGGCGACGTGGTGTACAAGCTCGACAACCTGAAGCGCGGGGAGCCTCCTGCAGCCTTGTTCGGCGTGCCGTCGGACTACAAGGTGAATGATCCGCTCAAGGTGAGCAGGACGGCGACGTATGGGAAGGACAACTAGAACGACACCGGCGTGCGCAGCGTGGGCGGGGGCGCCGCCCACGCTGCGGACAATTCAGATTGATAGTGAACGCTCAGCTGCCGCGCTTCTTCTGCAGGATGGTCTCATTGAACCAGTCATCGATCATGCGCTTCTCGGCGCGCAAACTGTCGCTGTCCGAGAAGCGGTTGATGCGCTGCATATAGTTCATGTCGGCCAGCCGCGCATCGCCGCCCTTGAGCACTTGTCCGTTCTGGGTCAGCGAGTAACGCAGGTTCATGATCGGCCAATCGGCCGTGCCTTTCAGGATGCGCAGCTCGCGGCCGCCGCGGAAATTCGGGTATTCACGGCCAGCCAGGTCGATATCGGTGACCTCGATCGTGAGGTCCTGGCCTTCAGGCAGCTTCTCGCCCAGCTTGGCGAAATAGTCGCTCAATTCCCTGAGCACCTGCTCGCGCTCCCATGGCGCGAAAGGCAGGTCGGCGAACTTGTCGGATTCGATGTAATTCACGGTCACGCCGGCCGATGCGGCGCCCGCTGTCAGCGCGAACAGGCCCGCGAAGGCCGTTTTCATCAATAATGATTTCATCGCTCTAGCTCCTCGGTTTGCTTCCATCTTTCATCCTGCATTGAAATATACGCCGCTTCCACCAGCCATGCTCGTCTCGAATCGTCGTAGTTTGTATCGAAATGTTAGGCCCCGCACACCGCAATCAGATGGTGATGGATGAGAATGGCACAAGGGGGGAACGCCATGCCGGAAGGTCCATCGCTCGTCATCTTGAAGGAACAAACGACCCGCTTCGTGGGCAAGAAAATCGCGCATGCCGGCGGCAACGTCCGCGCGGTCGATCCGGGCCGACTGGTGGGCCAGCGCATCGTCGGCCTGCACACCTGGGGCAAGCATTTCCTGATCGAGTTGCCCGACCTCGTCCTGCGCATCCACTTTCTCCTGTTCGGCACCTACCGCATCGACGAGCGGCGCGATAAAGAGCCGCGCCTGTCGATCGAGACGGACGACGGCGGCGAAATGAATTTCTACGCCTGCGCAATCCGTGAAATCGACCGCGCGACCTTCGAGGCCTACGATTTCAGCGCCGACGTCATGTCCGATCGCTGGGATCCGAAACGGGCACGCAAGAAACTGCGCGCCCAGCCCGGCATGCTGGCTTGCGACGCCCTGCTCGACCAGGACATTTTTTCGGGCGTCGGCAACATCATCAAGAACGAGGTGCTGTTTCGCATCCGCGTCCATCCGCTGTCGACGATGGGCGCCCTGCCCGCGCCAAAACTGCGCGCCCTGGTCGACGAGGCGCGCCAGTACAGCTTCGATTTCCTCGGCTGGAAAAAAGCGTTCGTGCTCAAGCAGCACTGGCTGGCCCACGCCAAGAAGATTTGCCCGCGCTGCGACATCCCTTTCAAGAAAGCCAATCTCGGCCGCACCAACCGCCGCGCCTTTTACTGTGAACGTTGTCAGAAACTACACGCCTGAGACTGGCTTGTTTTTCCCTGCAACACCGCTTCGGGTCATAGCACCTGTTACATTGTCGCGTCATCGTTTCAATATTGCCTGTTGTTAAGGGTCATGGGTCGTACTACAATCGACTTGACTCTGGGATATTTTTTCCACGAAATAGCCTGACAACATTCCAACGATATCGGATTCGCCATGTCCTTCCTGTCTTCCGCTGTGCCCAAGCTCGCACCCTGGAAAGTATTGCTGGTTGACGATGAGCCCGATATTCACGACATCACCAAGCTCACGCTGACACGCTTCCGCCTGGACGGCCGCGCGCTATCCTTCGTGCATGCCTACAGCGGCGCCGAGGCGAAGGAAGTACTGGCGCGCGAAAAAGACATCGCCCTGGTGTTCCTGGACGTGGTGATGGAGCGCGAAGACAGCGGCCTCGAAGTGGCGCGCTGGATGCGCCAGGAGCTCGACAATCAGTTTACCCGCATCGTGCTGCGCACCGGCCAGCCGGGCCAGGCGCCCGAGGAACGCGTGATCGTCGACTACGACATCAACGACTACAAGGAAAAGACCGAGCTCGACCGCACCAAGCTGTTTACCACGACCTTCGCCGCCCTGCGCGCCTACCGCGACATCATGAAGGTCGAGGAAGCGCGTCGCGTGCAGCAGACTTACCGCGAAGGTCTGGAACGGGTGATCGCCGCCTCCGCCCACATCTTCCAGCAACGTAATTTGAAAGATTTCGCGAACGGCCTGCTGCAGCAGGTGGTAGCCCTGCTGCGCCTGGAACAAAGCATGCTGCTGCGCCTGAAGGCGGCCAGCGTCATCACCGGCACCAGCCAGTACGAGGTGCTGGCCCAGATCGGCGACATGGGCGGGGAAGAGATCGGCCCCGAACTCATGTCCCAGCTGGACGACGCGCGCCACAACCGCATCTCGCGCCTGCACGGCGACACCTATGTCGGCTACTTCCCGAACAATAGCGGCAAGGCGTCGCTGCTGGTACTGAAGGGCGTGGACGACATCTCGGACATCGACGCCCAGTTGCTGGAAGTGTTCTGCTCGGGCGTGGCGATCGCCTTCGACAACATCTTGCTGAACCAGGAAATCACCGACACCCAGGCCGAGCTGATCCTGCGCCTGGGCGACGTGGTCGAATCGCGCTCGCACGAAGCGGGCAACCACGTGCGCCGCATGTCCCAGATCTGCCACATGCTGGCGCAGGCCTCGGGCATGCCGGAAGACGAGACGGCGGTGCTGATGCACGCCGCGCCGATGCACGACGTGGGCAAGATCGCCACGCCGGACGCGGTGCTGCTCAAGCCCGGCCGCCTGACCGAGGAAGAATGGGAAATCATGAAGCAGCACCCGACGGTGGGGCTGCAGATCCTGGACGGCTCGCAGCGGCCGATCCTGAAGGCGGCGGCGGTGATCGCCCACCAGCACCACGAGAAATTCGACGGCACCGGCTATCCGCAGGGGCTGCGCGGCGACGACATCCACCCCTATGCGCGCATCGTGGCGGTGGCCGACGTGTTCGACGCCTTGAGCCACAAGCGCTGCTACAAGGATGCGTGGCCGCCGGCGAAGGTGACCGAGCACTTGCGCGAGGTAGCGGGGCACCATCTGGATCCGAAGTACGTCGACCTGCTCATCAGGAATATGGACAAGGCGCTGGCGATCAACGAGAAGTGGCCCGACTGAACGGCATGGGGTCGGCCTCGGGCATGGATGCATGCCGTACAGCCGCGAAATGCTGGCGTCGTTAGAATAGGCGCCACATCCATCCGATCGAAGGAAGCGGCGCATGACCGAGTTCGGCCTGTTGCTCACGAGCCAGCCGCTGCTGGCCCTGTTCCTGGCGATCGCAATCGGTTACCGGCTCGGCGCGGCCAGCATCAAGGGATTTTCGCTGGGTTCCGGTGCGGTGCTGTTCGTCGGTCTTGGCATCGGCGCCGCGGTGCCGCAGCTCGTCCTGCCGCCCTTGCTTGGCAACCTGGGCTTGCTGTTGTTCCTGTACGGCACCGGGATCGCCTATGGCGCCCAGTTCTGGCGCGGCCTGAGCAGCGTCGAGGGCGCCAAGGCCAACATCGCGGCGGGCATTGCCGTCATCTGCGCCCTCGCGCTCACCATGGCCGCCTTCCGGTGGCTGCCGGCGATCGACCTGGCGCATGCGATGGGCGCCTTTGCCGGCGCCGGCACCAGCACCGCCGCGCTGCAGGCCGCACTGGCGGCGTTCGGCGGCGCCTCGACCACGGCCTATTCGGTCGCCTACCCGGTTGGTGTCGCGGTGCCGATCCTGCTGCTCGGACTGTACAACGCCATCCGCAAGCCGGCCGTGAGCGCGGCCGGGGCGGCCCGGCTCCAGATCGAAGAAATCGACGTTTCCGAGTTCAGCGTGCTGGGCATGACCCTGGGCGAGGCGGCGCGCAACCTGCCGGCCGGGAGCGCCATCGCGGCGCTGCGCCGCGGCGACCACAACCTGGTGGCGAACGACGCCATCCGCATCGAAGCCGGCGATGTGTTGCTGGTCACCGGCATCGATAGCGCCACCCTGCACGATGCCGCGACGCGCTTTGGCCACGAGAGTCCGGGCCGCATCCTGCACGACCGCGGCGACCTGGATTACGAGCGTTTCTTTGTCTCGAACCCGGCGCTGGTGGGCGTCGCACTGGGCGCACTGGCGATCCCGCCCGCATTGAATGCGCGCGTCCTGCACCTGCGCCGCAGCGATGCCGAGCTGCCGCTGGCGCCCGGGCGCCGCCTGGAAATGGGCGACCGGATCGGCGTGCTGGCCCCGCGCACGAGCTTCCCGGCCTTGCGCCAGCTGTTCGGGGACTCGGTGCGCAGCACCGGCGAAATCAACTATATCGGCATCGGCGCCGGCGTGGCGCTGGGCCTGGGATTCGGCGCCATCCACTGGCCGCTGCCGCTGTTCGGCGACTTTGCGCTCGGCTTCGCCGGCCTGTTGCTGGTAGCGCTCCTGCTCGGCTGGCGGCGCCGCACAGGACCGTTCCAGTGGACGATGCCGGTCTCGGCCAACCTGGTGCTGCGCAATTTCGGCCTGACCTTGTTCCTGGCCGTGGTCGGCCTGTCGTCCGGCGCCACCTTCGCCGCGACCATCGCCGACAGCGGCTGGCTGTATCTGCTGCTCGGCAGCGCCATCGTGGCGACCATCGTCGTGGTGACGATGGCGCTCGCGCTGTTCGCGTTTCGCCTGCCGTTCGACAGCGTGGCCGGCATCGTGGCCGGCGCCACCGGCAACCCGGCGATCCTGGCGTTCGCCAACCGGATCGCGCCGACCGACCGGCCGGATGTCGGCTATGCCATGATCTTCCCGTCCATGACGGTGCTCAAGATCCTGCTGGTGCAGGTGATCGGCATCTGGACCGGCTGATCCCGGGTCAAGGCGTACCGGCGCTGGTCCACCGGTAGATGCCGCCGTCGGCCATGAGGCTCATCGACAAGACGCCAGCGCGGACCGAATAGCTGCGGACATGGCCCATATCGCGTGCGATGCGGGTATCGAGCGACTGTTCCGGACACATGGCGCGGGTCATCCCCAGGCCCTCGAAGGCCAGGCCGCCCTCCGGCGTGCTGCGCCAGCCGGCGGTGCCGCGGTTGCAGTCGAGCTGGAACGCCGCCCTGCCGTCGGCGCCGAACTGGACCGAATACACGCAGTCGGCGCCGGGCCGGATCGTGCCCTGGCTGTCGTCCATCGACTGGATTTCCTTGAGTTGCCACCTGGTGCCGGCCAGGACGGCCGTGCTGGCAGGGGCGCTGGCGCCGGCCTGGGTGGAGGCCGCGCCAGGGCCGGGCGCGTTGCCGGCGCAGGCGGAGCACAGCAGTGCTGCGGCAAGGAGGCTTGTCATTCTTGGCTGCATGATTGTTTCCTTTATGTCGTCATCCGGTCGCGTATCCCGTTCCGGCAATGCATATCGTCCTGATCATCCTTTCACCATCCGGTTCGCCGCCGCCGCCGAGTATCACTCCTCAGTGCGCGCCGCTCATGACGGTCAGCGCGGCCCCAGTTGGCCGGATCAGCGCAATGCGGCGCGCAGCGCCGACGCCTCGAAATAGACGTGGCGGATAATCGGGTGCTCGGCCGCGATCGCCGCCTCGATGCGGCCGATCGCCTGCTCCACCTCGTCGATCCGCATGCCGCGGCGAAACTGGACGGAGGCGGCAAGGAGGACATCGTCCGGCCCCATCTGCATCGTCCGCAGGCTGGCGACGCTGCTCAGCGCAGGCTCGCGCACGAACAGCGCATGCAGCGACGCCAGCTGGTCGCGGTCGATGCTTTCGCCCACCAGCAAGCCGCCAGTCTCGCGCGCCAGGACCAGGGCGGCGCAGATCAACAGCAGGCCGATCAGGATCGAGGCGATCGGATCGGCATAGGGGTTGTCGAAATAATGGCCGAGCGCAATGCCGCCTGCCGCAATCGCAATGCCCAGCAGTGCGGCCGAGTCTTCGATGAAAACCGTGAACACCGACGCGTCCTTGCTCGCGCGGACCGCCTGCCACAACGTCGTGCCGGGCTTGCGCGCCGCGTTCAGCGCCACGCGCGACACATTCCAGCTATAGCCCTCGAACACGGCGGCCGCCCCCAGGACGACGTAGTTCCAGAATGGGTCTTCCAGGGGCGGCGGGTCTTGCAGCGCGGCGACGCCGTGATAGATCGACAGCCCGCCACCGAGCGAAAACACCGACAGCGCGACAATCAGCGCCCAGAAATACAGCGACTTTCCATAGCCGAAAGGATGCCTGCGGTCGGGCGCACGCGCGCTGCGGCGTTCGCCCAGCAGCAACAGGAACTCATTGCCCGTGTCCACGGCCGAGTGGATGCCCTCGGCCACCATCGCCGCGCTGCCGGTGATCCCGGCCACGCTGAATTTGGCGAGCGCGATGCCCAGGTTGGCGACGATCGCGGCGTAGATGACTTTTTGCGAGCCCTGGCGTGGCGCCTGGTCCGGGGCGCCGGGCGCCGGAGGTTCTTGCGTGATCTGGTCTGCCGGTGCCCCGGCGTGGTTGCCATGCATGTCGACTTTCATGCGCCTCTCCGAATCCGGCCTCCAGCATGGCGCGCTGTCGTCGAGGCGTCTGTACGGCGCCGCACCTGCAGTCGCTTGCCCTCAGGCCGCCGCTTTCTCCTTGCGCAGCGAGCGCGGGAAGCGCAGGTGATACCGCAGCCCCTCCCCCGGCGCACTCTCCACCCGCACCAATCCACCCAGCGCCCCGGTCACCAGGTTGTACAGGATGTGCGCCCCCAACCCGCTGCCGCCGGTGCCGCGCTTGGTCGTGAAGAACGGATCGAACAGTTTGTCCAGGGTGTCCTTGTCCATCCCCGCCCCGTCGTCGGCATAGTCGAACACGATCCAGCCATCGTCTTCCAGCGCGGCCCGCACCGTGATCTTGCCCGGCTGGTCGCGCTCGAAGCCGTGCACCAGCGAATTCATGACCATATTGGTGACGATCTGCGACACCGCGCCCGGATAACTGTCCAGCACCAGGTCCTGCGGGCACGCAACATCGACCGTGACCGGCCGCCCCTTCAGTTTCGGCTGCAGGGACAGCAAGACTTCCTTCAGGTAGGCGCCGAGATTGAAGCTGCGGATGTCGCCCGAGGACTGGTCCACCGCCACCTGCTTGAAACTGCGCACCAGCGCCGCCGCGCGCTGGGTATTGGTGGTCATGATGCGCAGCGACTGGTCGACCACGTCGAAGAAGCCCGCCAGGCTTTCCTCGGTCATTTCACCCGCCGCCAGCTCCTCGCGCGTGAGCTTGAGTTCCTGCACCAGGTGGCTGGTCGCCGTCACGCAGATGCCCAGCGGGGTATTGATCTCGTGCGCCACGCCGGCCACGAGGCGCCCCAGTGACGCCAGCTTTTCCTGGCGCACCAGTTCCGACTGCGCTTCCTGCAGCGCGTGCAGGGCCTCGTTCAGCGCCGCATTCTGCTGCTCGAGCTCCTGCTTGGCCTTGCGGATCCTGCGGTCGGCCTGCATGCGCGCGATCGCCACCGCCACGTGGCTGGCCATGAAGGCCAGCAGGTCGAGATCGGCCTTGCTGTAGACGATCGCCGGGTCGTAGCTCTGCACCACGATCACGCCATACGGCTTTTCGTGGACCAGCATCGGCGCGCCCATCCAGCTCGCGATGCCGGTATTGCCGAGCGGTTCGTTGACGATGCCGTTGGCGACCAGCTGCCTGAAGCTCCCCAGGTCGTGCAACTGCGCCTGCTTGCTCGACAAGACGTACGAGCACATGGCCTTCCCGAACGGGAAGCGCTGCAGCGGCGGCGTATCGTCCTTCTGGTCGACGAAATACGGGATGCTGATTTCCTCGGTATCCGGGTGATACAAGGCGATCAGGAAATTGTCGGCCACCATTAGCTCGCCGATGATCCGGTGCAGGCTGGCGCTGAGCAGGTCGGTGTCGAGCGCCTGGGCCGACAGGTCGGCGATCTGGTACAGCGCGTGCTGCACCTTCTCGGCGCGGCCGCGCTCGGCCACTTCGTGGGCCAGCGCCGCGGTGCGCTCCTGCACGGCGCGCTCCAGGCGGTCCATGCTCTGCAGGCCCTGCAGCGCGTTCGACACGTGGTTCGCGATCAGCGCGAACAAGGCCTGGTCTTCTGCGCTATAGGTCTGCTCGCTGGAATAACTCTGGATGACCATCGCCCCCAGCGCCTGGTGGTTCTGGTCGAGCAACGGACAACCCATCCAGTGCTCCGCCGCGCTGCCGCTGCCCCAGACGGCGCCGCTGCGCGCTGCGAAGTCGGCGGCGGTCAGGACCAGGGCTTCGCGGTTGAGCAGCACCCAAGCGGTGGGCGACTGCTCGGGCGAAGCGAGCGTGATGCGTTCGTTGGGGTCCGGTCCTTCATCCGTCTCGTCGACGAAGTATACGAAGCACACGGTGCCGTCCTCGCGGTCGGCCAGGGCGACATAGAAATTGGCCGCATACATGATGCGCCCGAGCGCCCGGTGCACGGCTTCGATGAATGCGGTGATGTCGCTGCAGCTGGTCGATAATTGCCCGATCTCGAGCAGCATCGACTGGACCGCTTCCAGCCGGTCAAGACGTTCCATGCTTCCCCCACGTATTCGTTGAATGCAAATAAATGCGCAGAGGAAATAGTAGCAGCTTGACGCCCGCCGCAGCATCAAGATGGCGGGCGATTGTCGTTTTTCAGCGCGGCGCGCGGAAATCGTTGTCGATCCAGGCCAGGGCCGAGGCCTGCGTCAATTTGAAAGTCGGGGCGACGCGCACCTTCGCCACCTGCTCGCCCATCTCGTCGGTCGCGGCCAGCAAGGCGTAGGGGTCGTCGTCATCCGGCACGATATCGAGCGTGACCTTCAATTCACCCTCGCCGGTCGAGACGAACAGGTTCTTGTGCAGGATCGCGTGCAGGTGCTGCTCGTGGCGGCGGATCACCTCGGACGCGGTCTTGATCAAGGTATTGAAGGCATTCACATCGAGCGGCTTGGGGTTCTTCTTGTCGCGCCCCATGGTCCATGGACCGACCAGGGCTGGTTCTGGCTCGCCGTCCTTGTACATGGCCACCGCCCAGCCTTCGTCATCGTCGTTCTTGATCACGCGCGCGGTCCAGCCATTGCCCTGCCACAGGCGGGGTTCCTGTACCGGGCCGGCGTCCTGTTCTTCGCCATCGTGATCGTGGGTGTGGTCGTTCATCTACTTCCTTCTACGGGCTGGCGCCCAAAACCACGATCATAGAGGAATCCGGGCCCATGAAAAAGCCCGCATGCGCAAGCAGTGCGGGCCTTTTTCGAGGTGACTCGACAATATCAAGCGGGACAATCGTCGACGATGCGCGGAAAGCGCCAGTCGGGACCCGGCGGCGGCATGACGGGCGGGCCGACCGGGATCGGACGCGGGTCGCCGTTGGGTGCGGGCGTGTGCCGGTTGAACGGGTTGATGATGATCGGCGGGATGGCCGGCGGCGCCGATGGCGGATCTTTCGGTCCGCCGCGCGCCATTGCCAACCGGTCCCGGAGTCCGTGAAACGCAGCTTGCATGGGGTCCTCCTGTAACAGAGACAGTCAGTATAGGAAACCGTGTCGCCATTACAAGAAGAAAAATTGCCGGCGGTCCTGCCGGCCCCGCCCATGCGCGCTTTATTCCGCAAAAATTGCGGCCTGTCGCATGCCGGTGGATGCGCACCGCGCGCAGGCATACAGTTCGAGCATGCAAGCACAAAACGTTGCACCGACACCCTACTTATCTGCGAGGACCGCCATGAAAAAATACGCCCCCTACGTCATCCTGTTCCTGTTCGCCGCCCTGCTGTTCAATAGCTGGGGCAACGACATGACGGTCCACTTCGATGGCGACGAGATCGACGGCCCGCTGGGCTTCATGCTGGCGACCTTGTTCGCGGGCGGCGGCACCTTGCTGGCGGCCTTCATCACCATGATGGTGGGCGTGCTGCTGGCGGTGATCTTCGCCGGCGTCGGCGTGATGTTGCTCGGCGCGCTGGCGATCGGCGCCGTGATCCTGGCCCTGGCCATTTCGCCGCTGCTGCTGCCGCTGGTGATTCCGGCGGCACTGGTCTGGTATCTGGTGACCCGCTCGCGCAAGGTCAACCTGGCGAAGACCGCCGGCGCCTGAACGACGTCACGGTTGCCACCGCCGGCCGGGATTCATCCCGGCCTTTTTCATGCCGACTTGCGCGCCACGTATTGTTCGTAGCCGCGCGCGCGCAAGGCGCAGGCCGGGCAAGTGCCGCAGCCATGGCCCCAGGGATGCGCCTCGCCACGCTCGCCCAGGTAGCAGGTGTGGGTGTCGAAGCGGATCAGGTCCACCAGGGCGTCGCCGCCCTCCTGCCGCGCCAGCTCCCAGGTCTGCGCCTTGTCGATCCACATCAGCGGGGTCTCGACCTTCAGGCGCGTGGCCATGCCCAGGTTGAGCGCCACCTGCAGCGCCTTCATCGTGTCGTCGCGGCAGTCCGGATAGCCCGAGAAATCGGTTTCGCACATGCCGCCCACCAGGACGTTCAGGCCGCGCCGGTAGGCCACCGTGGCCGCCACCGTCATGAACATCAAGTTGCGACCCGGCACGAACGTGTTCGGCAAGCCGTTTTCCTGCATGGCGATCGCAACATTGCTGGTCAAAGCCGTGTCAGAAATCTTCGAGATCAGGGACAGGTCGATCATGTGGTCATCGCCCAGGCGCGCGTCCCATGCGGGACTGAGCGCGCGCAGTTTCGACAGCAGACCTGGACGCACCTCCAGTTCGATCGCGTGGCGCTGGCCATAATCGAAACCGATCGTCTCGACCCGCGCATAGCGCTGCAGCGCCCAGGCGAGGCAGGTGGTGGAGTCTTGGCCGCCGCTGAACAGCACGAGCGCGGTGTCGGAAGATGGTGTGGTCATGGTCTGGAAGAAAAGAGAGCAACTGTACAAGCGGCGCATTCTGTCACAAATCGCCAACACCGTGTGTGCAGGGCTTTTCCGAGGCGCGCACACAACGTTTCGTGACGACATCGACTTTGCCAATCAGTTAAGATGCGAACGAGTATTCTCAGTGGAGCGCCATGTTGTTACTTCGATCGATTCCCCGCCTGCGTCCCTTGCCTCGGCTGATGCGCCATGCTTGCCTTGGCCTGGGCGCGCTGTTGCTCACCGCCGCCGTCCACGCACAAGATACACGGGGAGTCGACTACACGGTACGCATCGACGCCCCGCGCGCGCTCGAAGAACTGCTCGAAGATAACCTCGACCTGATGCGCTGGCGCGGCAATGCGCGGGTCGACCTCGAACAATTGCAGCGCCTGGTGAAAGAAGCGCCCGAGCAGGCGCGCACCCTGATCGCCACCGAAGGCTATTACTCGCCCAAGGTCTCCGCCGGCCTGGATACCAGCGGCGAGCGTCCCGTGGCGCGCGTGATCGTCGACCCGGGCCAGCCGGTGCTGGTCGGCGACGTCGACCTCGTGCTGCAGGGCTTCGCCCCGTTCGAGGAAGGCGGCGCGCCGTTCGACGCCAACGCCCTGCGCAACCGCTGGACGCTGCCGGTCGGCAGCCAGTTCCGCCAGGGCGACTGGGAAGGCGCCAAGCGCGGCCTGCTGCGCGACGTGGCGCAGACGCGCTTCCCGCGCGCGCGCCTGGTCGAGACCAGCGCCACGGTCGACCCGGATTCGCGCCGCGCCCTGCTGCGCGTGGTGATCGACTCCGGTCCCGAGATGCGCTTCGGCGAGCTGCGCATCCGCGGCCTGAAACGCTACCCGCGCGAAGTCATCACCAACCTCAACAAGATCAACCCGGGCGACGAATACAGCGAAGCCGCCCTGCAGGCCCTGCAATCGCGGGTGCAGGACACCGGTTACTTCAGCAGCGTCGAAGTGAGCACCGACATGCGCGCCGTGCTCAATGCCGAGATCGCCGACATCAAGGAAGACGCCGACAGCGACGCCAACCCGGCCACGCCGGAACCGCCGACCGGTCCGACCGTGCTGCCGGTGGTGATCCGCGTCACCGAGAACAAGCAGAAGAACGTCGAGGCCGGCGTCGGCTTCTCGACCGATACCGGCGCCCGCGCGTCGCTGGGCTACGACGACCTGAACGTGTTCGGCAAGCGCTTCAAGAGCGACCTGATCTACGAGCAGAAGCGCCAGACCGCGAAAGGCGAATTCTTCTGGCCGACCACCGCCAAGGGCTATAACGACAGCGTCAGCGCCGGCATCGAGCGCGAGGACCTGCGCGGCGAGATCACCACGCTGGCCAGCGTGGCCGCGCGCCGCGCCTGGGGCACGCCGCTGCTCGAACGCAGCCTGACCTTCGAGGTGCTGACCGAAAAACGCGAGGTCGAGGGCCTGGAGCCGACCCGCACCCGCAGTCTTCCGCTTACCTACAGCATCACCCGGCGCAAGCTCGACAGCCTGATCCAGCCGACCAACGGCTATGTGTGGAATGCCCAGTTCGGCGGCGCCGTGCTGCCGATCCTGACCGACGAAAAATTCCTGCGCCTGTACCTGCGCGGCCTGTACTACAAGCCGGTCGGCGCCGCCGGCAGCCTGATCCTGCGCGGCGAGACCGGCGCCGTGGCCTCGAAAGAAAAGCTGGGTGTGCCGAGCACCTTCCTGTTCCGCGCCGGCGGCGACCAGTCGGTGCGCGGCTACGGCTACCAGGAACTGGGCGTGCAGGAGAACGGCGCCACCGTGGGCGGGCGCTACCTGGCCACCGCCAGCGCCGAATACCAGTACTGGTTCAAGCCGCCCTGGGGCGTGGCCGTGTTCTATGACGTCGGCAATGCCGCCGACAAGTTCGGCGACCTCAATCCCAAGTCGGGCTACGGCGTCGGCGCGCGCTGGCGCAGCCCGGTCGGCCCGATCAACGTCGACCTGGCCTATGGCCACGCGGTGCGCAAGGCGCGCCTGCACTTCTCACTCGGATTCACGTTCTGATGGATACACCTGACACCAATCCAGCGCCAACGCCCGGCCAGGCGCCGGCCTCCAGGCCGCGCCGCTGGCCGCGCCGCGTAGCGATCGGCGTCGTCGCGACCGGCGTCATCGTCGGCGGCACGCTGTGGTACCTTGGTCGCGAGACCACGCTGCAGATGATCGTCCAGCGCGTGGCCGACGCCACCGGCGGCAAGCTCACCGTCACCGGCGTCACCGGCTCGATCTACGGCGCCATGCATATCGAGCGCCTCGTGTGGCGTACCGACGAGCAGATCGTCACGGCGGTCAAGATCGACGTCGACTGGTCGCCGTCCCAGATCCTGTCGGGCGGCATCCTGGTCGACAAGCTGTGGGCCGCCAGCGTGCGCATGCAAACGCTCAAGGAAACCGACGAGCCGTCGGTGCTGCCGGCCAGCCTCGCGCCGCCGTTTCGCATCGAAGTCGACAACGCACGCCTGAACCGCCTGACGATGGTCAACATCGCCGGCGCCGAAACGGCCATCGACAATATCCGCCTGCGCGCCAAGGGCGACAAGCGCAGCTGGGTGGTGCAGGATGCGGCGGCCAGCACGCCGTGGGGCCAGGTGGCGGCCAACGCCACCGTCGGCGCACAGCGGCCGTTCAAGATCGGCGCCTCGGGGAGCCTCACGCAATCGCAGGCCAGCGCCGGCGCCCGCGCCGCCCAGCTGCAACTGAAGGTGAGCGGCGACCTCGAGAACGCGACCCAGATCGACGCCACCGGCCAGGCCGGGCGCGCGGTCGGCGACGCCCACTTCACGATCGCGCCGTATGCCGACATCCCGCTGCGCGCGCTGCGCGTCAATGGCCGCAACCTCGATCCGGGCTTCTTCAATCCCGCCCTGCCGACGGCCGACCTGACCTTCGCCCTGGCCGGTAAGCTCGACGCCAACCGCAATATCAGCGGCAGCGTCGACATCACCAACACCGGGCCGGAAGGCACGATCGACCAGCAACGCCTGCCGCTGCGCGCCGCGCGCGGCCAGCTGGGCGGCAACCTGAATGCGCTGCAAGTGTCCGACGTGCTGCTCGACTTCGGCGCCGCCGGCAAGTTCACCGGCACCGGCGGCGTCAAGCGCGAGCAGGACGAGGAAGGCCTCGGCACCGCGCGTTTCGCGCTGCAGACCGAGCGCTTCAACCTGCGCGAAGTCCATTCGGCGATGAAGCCGACCGCCATCAAGGGCACGATCGCGGTCACCAACGAGGCCACGCGCCAGACGCTGGAAGCGAACCTGGCGGACGCCGGCCTGCGCCTGGCGGCCCTGGCCACGCTCGAGAACAACGTCGCGACACTGAACGAAGCGCGCCTGAACGCGGGCCGCGGCAGCATCACCGCCAGCGGCAGCATGAGTCTCGAGGGCGACCAGGCGTTCAAGGCCACGGCCAACGCCAACCGCTTCGATCCTTCGGCGTTTGGCGACCTGCCCGTGGCCGACATCAACGCCACGATCAACGCCGCCGGGGCGCTCAGCCCCGAATGGAAGGTCGACGCCGACTTCGTCGTGCGCCAGAGCCGCCTGATGAACCAGGCGCTCGCCGGGCGCGGCAAGTTGAGCGCCGACGCGAAACGCATCAGCGGCATCGACGCCAACCTGGCGCTGGGCCAGAACAAGGTCGACCTCAAGGGCGCCTTCGGCGGCGCCGGCGACCGCCTTGACTGGCGCCTCGATGGCCGCCAGCTGGCGGCGGTGCGCAGCGACCTTTATGGCGCGGTGACCGCGAATGGCGTCGTGACCGGCACCATGCAGGCGCCGCGCACGACGTTCGAGGTCAACGCCCAGGACCTGGGCTGGGTCGCGGCCCAGCGCAAGAGCGGCAGCGGCGTGCTGCGCGCCAGCGGCGAAGCCTGGCTCGGCGGGCCCGAGAATGCACGTGCGGTCGAGGTCAAGGCCAGCGGCAGCACGCAACGGTTCAATCCGGCCGCCTTCGGCTCTCCGCTGGCCGGCAATATCAATTCGTCGTTCAGCGGCAGCGGCCGTGCCGGCGCCGACTGGCGCGGGGCGCTCGACTTCAGGGTGACGGACGATTCGACCCTCGGCAGTTCGCCGTTCCGGGGCCACGCGCGCCTGACGGCCGACCGCCGCCACGTGTCGAATACCGACGTCGACCTGCGCGTCGGCCCCAATATCATCGCCGCGACCGGGGCCTTCGGCGCCGCGAGCGATGCACTGAACTGGAAGATCGACGCGCCGCAGCTGGCGGCGTTCGGCCCGGGGTTCGGCGGCGTGCTGCGCGGCTCGGGCGTCTTGTCCGGCACCATGGACACGCCGTCGCTGAGCGCCACCATCGAGGGCCAGAACCTCAGGGCGCTCGGCACGCACAATGTGCGCTCGCTGCGCGCCAGCGCCAACCTGGGTTCCGGCCGCGGCGCGGCCGATCCGCTGGTCAGCAAGGTCGAGGTGCTCGACTACGTCAGCGGCGAGACCCGCGTATCGTCGGTGCGCCTGCAGTCCGAAGGTACGCGCGGCGCGCACACGGTCAAGCTGTCTGCGCTCGGCGACGCGTTCGACGCCAACACCGAGATCCGTGGCGGCTTCAAGCGCGACACCTGGAGCGGCACCCTGGCCGCCCTGCAGAATCGTGGCCGCTACGCGATGCGCCTGCAGAACCCGGTCCCGGTCACGATCGCCGGCGCACCGGGTTCAGGCCTGGGCGGCCTGGCCAGCCCGGAACGCATCGCCTTCAACGGCGCCGTGATCGCCCTGCCGAACGGCAGCATCACGGTCGATACGCTGACCAAGGACGGCCCACGCTGGAGCAGCCGCGGCCACGCCGACAAGGTGCCGCTGACTTACTTGGCGCAGTTCTCCCCTGCCCTGGCCGACAATGCGCGCGGCGACCTGACGCTGGGCGCTGCCTGGTCGGTCGACATGCGCGCGCCGGTCGCCGCCGGTGCCGCGCCTTCGCTGGCCGGCAACGTGCGCGTGTTCCGCGAGGGGGGCGACGCCATCGTCGGCGGCGACACTCCGGTGCCGCTCGGCCTGCGCAAGCTCGAAGCGAGCGCCGAAGTGGTCGGCAGCAGCCTGCGCGTGAACCTGGACTTCGATGGCGCCCGTACCGGCGTGGCGAAGGTCGAGGCCAATGCGCAGATGCTGAACGGCCGCCTGGAGCGCGACAGCCCGCTGCGCATGACGGCCAATGCCGACCTCCCGTCGATTGCCTGGCTGGCGTCGCTGGCCGGCCAGCCGGGACTGGAACTCGATGGCGCGCTGCGCCTGGCGATGACCGGCAGCGGCACCATCGGCACGCCGAGCCTGAACGGCAATCTCGATGGCGACAAGCTGGCGGTGCGTTGGGCCGAACAGGGTGTGCGCCTGCAGAATGGCGTACTGCGCGCCCAGCTCGGCGGCGACCAGCTGCGGGTGGAGCGCCTGACCTTCCAGGGCCGCCAGGGCAGCGCCGCCGCCAGCGGCTTCGTGCGCTTCGCCGACGGCGCGCCGACCATGGACGTGCGCCTCAACATGGACAAGCTCGAAGCGTTGTCGCGTCCGGACCGCACGGTGATCCTCAGCGGCCAGGCCTCGCTGGTGCGCGACGCCAGCCGCTTCGCGCTGGAGGGTAAATTCCGCGCCGACCGTGCGCTGATCGAATTCGCGCCACAGGGCACGCCGACGATCTCGGACGACGTCATCGTCCTGGGGCGCGGCACGGAAAAGAAAACGCCGACCACCAAAGAGAAGGAAGTGCCGCTCACGGTCGACCTCGCGGCCGACCTGGGCGACGACTTCCACGTGCGCGCCATGGGCATCGATGCCTACCTGGCCGGCACTGCGCGGGTGCGCATGACGGGCGCCGGCCAGCCACGCATCAACGGCACCATCCGCGCCGTGAACGGCACCTACGCGGCCTACGGCCAGAACCTGTCGATCGAACGCGCGATACTCACCTTCAGCGGCCCCTACGACAACCCGTCGCTCGACATCCTGGCGGTGAGGAAGCGCCCCGAAGGCGAGCAGCTGTCCGAGACCAACGTCGAAGCCGGCGTGCAGGTGCGCGGCACGGCGCAGTCGCCGACGGCGCGCCTGGTGTCGACACCGAACGTGTCGGACAGCGACAAGCTGTCCTGGCTGGTGCTGGGCCACAGCATGGAAGCGGCCAGCGGCGACCAGAAAGGCGTGCTGACGGCGGCCGCGGGCGCCCTGCTGGGCGGCAGCGGCGGCACCGGCGGGATCCAGTCCAAGATCGCCAATTCGCTCGGTGTCGATGAACTGGGGCTCAAGCAGAACAACAACGGCGGCGATTCGTCGGGCCTGGAAAGCACCGTGGTCACGGTCGGCAAGCGCATCTCGTCGCGCGCCTACCTGAGCTTCGAGCAGGGCACCAGCACCGCGTCGAGCCTGGTGCGCCTGCGCTACAAGCTCACGCCGCGCATTGCGCTGCAGTTCCAGACCGGGACCAATAGCGCGCTGGACGTGCTGTATTCGTGGGCGTTCGACTAAGGCCCGGCATGGGAGCGGCCTCCTGCCTCGCCGCCATGCTGCTGGCGATCGCCGCCAGCGCCGCCGCTGCGCAAGACCATGGCGACCTGCTGCGGGCGCCCGAACGCATCGAGTGGGACGCCGGCGGACTGTACGAGGGCCGCTTCCCGGACGGCACGCCCTTCCAGCTCGCGCTGGCCTATCCCGCGCCAGGCGGCCTGCCGGGCGACGCCGCAAAGATCATGGCGTCGGCCTACTGGTTCCCACGCGGCTACACCGGCAAGGCGCGCAAACTGGCCACGCTGGACGCTCCGGCAGGCGTGGCGAAGCTGGCGCCACTGCTCGACTCGGGCGCGCAGGCGCCTGAAAGATTCTCGATCGTGCTGGAGCCCGACCGGCGCGCAGGCAAGGGTAGCTGGACGCAGGAAGGACCGGCCAGGAAGCTGCCGTTCACCCTCAGGCGTGTCGTTCTGTACCGGGCGGTAGCGCTGGCCAGGCCGTCACCCGAGGCCCGGGCCGAGGGTTCGGACCAGCCGTTCGTGTTTTCCGCGCTGTTCCCCGTGTTCAAGGATGGCGCATTGGACGAATGGGTACGCGCCGTGGCGGGCCGCTGCGACGCCGATACCGAATGCACCAACCGGATCCTGGTGCGCTGGCATTCGGCAGACCAGTTATCGCTCGACGCCAGCGCCTGGACCTTCGGCTGGGGCGCGGCCCATGGCAACTACCGATCGACGACGCGCCACTATGCGCTGGATGGCGGCAAGGCGGTGCACACCCGCTTCACCGCCTTCGTCGATGCCGGCACGGCGTGCCGCGAAAAAGTCTCCACCGCGCTCGTGGCCAGACTGGGGGCGCAAGGGCTGTCGTGGGCCGAGCAGGGCGCACTGGACGTGTTCAAGGAACCAAAGTTCATTCCCCTGCCCTCCGGCATCGAGTTCCACTGGGATCCGTATGAGGTAGGCAGCTTCGCCCAGGGCACCCCGAGCGTGTTCCTGACCCGCGCCGAGCTGGGAAGCTGCGCCAAGAACCTGCCGCACTACGACTGAACGAGGCGGCCGTGATCGACTGCGACGTCGCGCCGCAGGCGGCCCAGGAGGTAGCCGTTGAAGATGCCAAACGTGGCGCAGACCAATGCCGCCGCTGCCGGCTGGCCGGCCAGGTCGGGACGCACGGCCAGCAACACCGAGGTCACATACTTGACCGCGAAGATCGACAGCATCAGCACCAGCGGCAGCGCACTGCCGGCCACGCGCACCCGGCCCGGCGCCGCCCCGGGCGTCAGCCGCATGCGGCCGAAGCGCCAGGCCGGTAATGCCGCCGCTGCAAAAGCCGCCATCCACGCCGTCAGCGCAGTCGCATTGAGCCCGAACTTGAGTGCGATATCATGCAGCGACAGCGCGAGCATCACCAGCGGCAGCACGAACAGCCTGGCCACGGCGATCTCGCGCCCGCGCAGCTCGGCGACGCCACGCCAGACGAGGAAGGCGAGGATGGCCCAGACGTAGAGGGGCGTGTGGCTCAGGATCTGGATCAGCATGGCGCTCTCCGGCGGTGATTGAAAGTGAAGCCAGTATGTGGGTCGGCGGCGCAGGGCGTGATGCCATGCGACGAAGCGTCATCCCTGCGGCGCGAGATGCACGTGCGCGGCGCGAGAATTCGTGTGGCCGGGTAGAATCCGGCCATGCCGCGCAAAACACCCATCTTCCCCGGCCCGCGCACCGCGCGCGGCGCCGTGCTGGCCGTCCTGCTGTCCAATGCCGACCAGGCCGGCGCCGAGCCGCTGCGCGGCCGCGTCACGCTGGCCGCCATCGTTCGCGCCTTGAAGCGCAAATACCACTGGCCGATCGAGACCACCAGCTTCCCGTCGAACGACATCGACGGCCGCGCCACCTGGGCCACGGTCTACAGCCTGCCGCAGGACGTCATCGACGCCGCGCTCGATGCCAAGGGCCGCGACTGGCTGAAAAGCACAAACTCATAAAATATGCTCATCGATACACGGCCTGATTGATGTTGCTGTATCATTAATCAATGGCCCGTGACAACATCAACGATATCCTCGTCTTTCTCGCCGTCGCCCGCGAACGCAGCTTCACGCGCGCCGCGGCGAAACTCGGCATGACCCAGTCGGCGCTCAGCCACATCGTGCGTTCGCTCGAAGCGCGCCTTGGCGTACGCCTCCTGACGCGCACCACGCGCAGCGTGTCGCCGACCGAGGCCGGCGAACGCCTGCTGCAGAACGTGGGCCCGCGGCTGGAAGAAATCGAGGCCGAGATCGCGGCCGTCAGCGACTTGGGCGACAAGCCGGCCGGCACCATCCGCATCACCGCGATCGACCATGTGATCGACACCGTGCTGTGGCCGCGCATCGCGCCGCTGCTGCCGCAGTACCCAGACCTGCATGTGGAGATCAGCTCCGACTATCGCTTGATCGACATTGCCGCCGAACGCTACGACATCGGCGTGCGCCATGGCGACCAGCTGGAGAAGGACATGATCGGCGTGCGCCTGACGGCCGAGGTGCCGATGCGGATCGTCGGCGCCCCTGCGTACTTCGCGCACCGCCCGGTGCCGACCTCGCTGCAGGAACTCATGAAGCACAACTGCATCACGCTGCGCCTGCCCAGCAGCGGCGGCCTGTATGCATGGGAGTTGATGCACGGAGGCCAGGCGCTGGAAGCGCGCGTGCGCGGGCAGTCGGTGTTCACCAACATCTACCACATGCTCGACGCCGCCTTGCACGGCGTCGGCCTGGCTTTCCTGCCCGAGAGCCTGGTCGGCCCGCATGTCGCGGCGGGACGGCTGGTCAGCGTGATGGAAGACTGGTGCGTTCCCTTCGAGCCCCTGCACGCCTTCTATCCCAGCCGCCGCCACTCCTCGCGCGCACTGATGCTGGTGATCGACGCCATCCGCTACAAGGAGTAATGCAGGCAATGACGCCGATCGCGCGTGCTCAGACCAGCGCCGGCATCTGGGCCAGCATCTTGTCGAGCGTGACCGGATAGTCGCGCACGCGCACGCCGGTGGCGTTGTAGATCGCGTTCGCCACCGCCGCGCCGACGCCGCACAGGCCCAGTTCGCCGACGCCCTTGGCCTTCATCGGCGAGGTCGTTGCATCGGTTTCGTCGATGAAGATCACCTCCTGGTGCGGGATGTCGGCATGCACCGGCACCTCGTAGCTGGCCAGGTCGTGGTTGACGAAGAAGCCATGGCGCTTGTCGACCGCCAGGTGTTCCATCAGCGCTCCGCCCACACCCATCGTCATCGCCCCGATCACCTGGCTGCGCGCCGATTTCGGGTTCAGGATGCGGCCCGCCGCGCACACCGACAGCATGCGCCGCACGCGCACTTCGGCGGTGGCGACATCGACCGCGACTTCGACGAAGTGGGCGCCGAAGGTCGACTGCTGGACCTTCTTTTCAAGGTCGCCGTATTCCATGGTGTCCTCGGCCACGATCTCGCCGCCCCTGGCTACCTCGGTCAAGGATACCGAACGTGCGCCCACGCGTACCGCGCCGTCGCTGAACTCGGCCTTCGCCGCATCGAGTCCCGCCTTCTGCGCGATCTGCTCGCGCAGCTTGACGCAGGCCGCGTACACGCCGGCGGTGGCGCTGTTGGCGCCCCACTGGCCGCCCGAACCGGCGGACACCGGATAGCTCGAGTCGCCCAGGCGCACATCGATGCGCTCCACGCCGACACCGAGCATCTCGGCCGCGGTCTGGGCGATGATGGTGTAGCTGCCGGTGCCGATATCGGTCATGTCGGTTTCCACCGTCACCCTGCCGTCGCGTTCCAGGCGCACCCGCGCGGCCGACTTCATGTTCATATTGTTGCGAAAGGCCGAGGCCACGCCCATGCCGATCAGCCACTGGCCTTCGCGCACCTGGCCCGGCTGGGCCTTGCGCTTGTCCCATCCGAAGCGCTCGGCGCCCTGGCGCAGGCATTGCACGTAGCGCCGCTGCGAGAACTTGCGGCCCGCCTTTTCGGGGTCGACCGTGGTGTCGTTGACGACGCGGAAGGTGACCGGGTCCATCTTGAGCTTCTCGGCCATCTCGTCGATCGCCACTTCGAGTGCCATCATGCCCGGCGCCTCGCCCGGCGCGCGCATCGCATTGCCTTCCGGCAGGTCGAGCGTCGCCAGTTGCAGGCGGGTCAGGCGGTTGCCGCCGGCGTACAGCAAACGGGTTTGCTGGACCGCGGTTTCCGGCTGGCCGCCCGGCAGGTCGCCCGACCAGCTTTCGTGGGCGATCGCGCTGATGCGGCCTTCGCGCGTGGCGCCGATGCGGATGCGCTGGATCGTGGCCGGACGGTGCGTGGTGTTATTGATCATCAGTGCGCGCTGCAGCGCGACCTTTACCGGACGCCTGGCCGCGCGGGCGCCGAGCGCCGCCAGCAACGCCTCGGCGCGCAGGAACAGCTTGCCGCCGAAGCCGCCGCCGATATACGGCGAGACGAGGCGCACGTTCGACGCCGGGATGCCGAGCGTCCTGGCCAGGTCTTGCTTGCCCCAGTCGATCATCTGGTTCGAGGTCCAGACCGTGACCTTGTCGCCTTCCCAGGAGGCGATCGAGGCATGCGGCTCCATCATCGCGTGCGACTGGTCGGGCGTGGTGTAGGTGGCGTCGAGCTTGACCGGCGCGCTGGCGAAGGCGCTGTCGAAATCGCCGACCTTTGACTCGGCATCGTCGGTCTTCGGCGTGACCGCCGCATTCATCGCCGCGGCCAGGTCGTAGACGCCGTTGGCCTGCGCGTATTCGACCTTGACGAGCGACGCCGCCGCGCGCGCCTGCTCGAAGGTCTCGGCCACGACGACGCCGACCGCCTGGTGGTAGTGCTGGACGTCCGGCCCGGCCAGCAGGTGGGCGGTGTTGAAGTTGCCCTTGCCCAGCTTGCCGGCGTTTTCATGGGTGACGACGGCGATCACGCCCGGCGCGCGGCGCGCGCCGGCGGTATCGATCGACACGATGCGGCCCTTGGCGATGGCGGCGCCGATCACATGGCCGTAGGCGGCGTTCGGTGCCGCCGCGTGCTGCTCGTACGCGTACGGCGCGGTGCCGGTGGTCTTGAACGGGCCGTCGATGCGGTCGAGCGGCTTGCCGACGACCTTCATCTGGTCGATCGGATTGGTGGTGTCGGGTTTGGTGAATTTCATGGTCTCAAGCCTTTCGTTCAGCTTGCACGGGCTTGCGCCAGGATGGCGTCGAGCGTGCGCTCGACGAGCAGGATCTTGAATGCGTTGTCGCTGGTCGTGCGCGCGCCGGCCAGCAACTGCGCGGTGACGGCCCTGGCGCCGCGCGGCAGCTGGCTGTCGGCCGCCGCCACGCGCCACGGCTTGTGCGCCACGCCGCCCACGGCCACGCGGCCGCTGCCGTCCGGCTGCACCACGGCCGCCACCGAAATCAGGGCGAACGCATACGAAGCACGGTCGCGCACCTTGCGGTAGTAGTGCTTGCCGCCCAGGGGCCTGGGCAGGGTCACCGCCGTGATCAGCTCACCCGCGGTCAAGGCGTGCTCGATGTGCGGCGTATTGCCGGGCAGGCGATAGAAGTCGGCGATCGGGATCGTGCGCGCGCTGCCGTCGGGGCGCACGGTCTCGACACCGGCGTCGAGCAGTTGCATGGCCACCGCCATATCGCTCGGATGGGTCGCGATGCAGGCGTCGCTCTGGCCGACGACCGCGTGGCCGCGCGTATAGCCGCCGATGGCCGAGCAACCGCTGCCGGGCGTGCGCTTGTTGCACGGCATATTGGTGTCGTAGAAGTAGGGGCAGCGGGTGCGCTGCAGCAGGTTGCCGGCGGTGGTCGCCTTGTTGCGCAGCTGGGTCGAGGCGCCGGCCAGCAGCGCGCGCGACAGCACGCCGTAGTCCCTGCGCACGCGGGCGTCGGCGGCCAGGTCGGTGTTGCGCACCAGCGCGCCGATGCGCAGGCCGCCTTCCCTGGTCGCTTCGATCCTGTCGAGCGCCAGGCCGTTCACGTCGATCAGGTGGGCCGGGGTCTCGATCTCGAGCTTCATCAGGTCGAGCAGGTTGGTGCCGCCCGCGATGAAGCGCGCATTCGGGGTCCTGGCGGCGGCGGCCGCCGCTTCGGCCGGGGTGGCCGCGCGTTGATAGCTGAATGCCTTCATGCCTTGACTCCTCCGACTTCGGCGATCGCGTCGATGATGTTCGAATAGGCGCCGCAGCGGCAGATATTGCCGCTCATGCGCTCGCGGATCTCTTCGACCGACAGCAATGGCTTGACATTCAGGTCGCCGGTCACATGGCTCGGGATGCCCTGGCGGATCTCGTCGATCACCGCCACGGCCGAACAGATCTGCCCCGGGGTACAGTAGCCGCACTGGTAGCCGTCGTGCTTCACGAACGCCGCCTGCATCGGATGGAGTTTATCGGGCGTGCCCATGCCTTCAATGGTGGTGACCTCGGCGCCATCGTGCATGATCGCGAGGCTCAGGCAGGAATTGATGCGGCGGCCGTCCACCAGCACGGTGCAGGCGCCGCACTGGCCCTGGTCGCAACCCTTCTTGGTGCCGGTCAGGAGCAGGTGTTCGCGCAGCGCGTCGAGCAGCGTGGTGCGGGTGTCGAGCGTGAGTTCGCGCGGCTGGCCGTTCACGCGCAGGGTGACCTTGCTGGTCACCGGCGCCGGCGTCTGCGCCACGCTGGCTGCGCCCTGCCCCGCGGCCTGGGCGCCGGCCAGCGGCAATGCCGCCGCCGTCGCGCCGAGCGCGCCGCCGATCAGGACACCGCGCCGGGCCTGGTTGATATTGGTGGAGTCGTCCATCGGTATTCTTTCCTTGGTCAGCAATGAAAATCAGTTGATGTTACGGCAAGCCCCTTGCCACATTCATGAAGGCCGCAGCAAGGGCTTATGTCCATGGCTCATGAATCGCGACGCCGTGCCGAGCGTCCCGCCAGCAGCGCCAGCACGGCGGCGGCGACCAGCAGCGCCGCGCTCAGGTGGAAGGTCGCGCGGTAGCCGCTGGCGTCGAACAGCAGGCCGCCCAGGGTCGCGCCGAGCATGATCGCAAGCTGGACCACGGCCACCATCAACCCGCCGCCGGCCTCGGCGTCCTGCGGCAGGGTCTGCGCCAGCCAGGTCCACCAGCCGACCGGCGCCGACGTCCCGACCAGGCCCCAGATCGCGAGCAACACCGTGACCGCCGCCGTCGAATGACCGACGACGACCAGCGCGCCGGCCACCGCCGCCATCACGAGCGGCATGGCGAGCAGCACCGGATACAGCCTGTCCTTCAGCACAAAGCCGATCAGGGTGGTGCCGACGAAGCCGGCCACGCCCAGCACCAGCAGCATGAGCGACAAGGCCGCGGCGCCGACGCCGGTGACGCTTTCCAGGAAAGGCCGCAGGTAGGTAAACAGTGCGAACTGCCCCATGAACAGCAGGCTTACCGCCGCCATGCCGGCGACCACCGCCGGCCGCTTCAGCAAACGCAGGGCGCCGCCCGACGCCGCTTCTTCCGTGACGCGCAGTGGAGGAAGGCTCAATAGCAGCCAGGCCAGCGCGATGGCCGCCACCGGCACCAGGCAGAAGAAGGCGCCGCGCCAGCCGATGACCGCGCCCAGGTAGCTGCCGGCGGGCGCCGCGATGACGGTCGCCAGCGCATTGCCGCCATTGAGGATAGCCAGGGCGCGCGGCACCTCGCGCGCCGGCACCAGGCGCATCACGGTGGCCGCCGACATCGACCAGAAGCCGCCGATGGCGACGCCGATCAGCGCGCGGCCGACCATGAACACGACGTAGTTCGGTGCGAACGCGGCCACCGTGCCTGATCCGATCATCAGGAAGGTCAGGCCCAGCAGCAGGATCTTGCGGTCGAGCTGCCCGACCAAGGCGCCCAGAAACAGGCTGGTGAGCAGGGCGAAGGCGCCGGAGATCGCGATCGACTGGCCGGCCTGGCCCTCGCTGATGCGCAGCTCGGCCGCGAGCGGCGTGAGCAGGCTGACCGGCATGAATTCGGAGGCGACCAGGGCGAAGGCGGCGAGCGACATCGCCAGCACGGCGCCCCATGCCGCGCCCTGGGCCGGCTTGCTGTCGCAAGCGGCGGGAAGTGTGGGATTCATTGTTGAGCCAAGCAGGTTGATGCGACCGTCCTGCGCATGGCAGGACGGGTGGCGGCGCAGGTGGCGCCACAGGACAGCCCGGAAGACGGGCTACGCGACGCGCGCGGGAGGGTGGATCACGCGGCCAGGGTGGCGTTATCGATCACGAAGCGGTACTTGACGTCGCCCTCGAGCATGCGTTCGTAGGCGTCGTTGATCTCGTCGGCGCGGATCATCTCGATGTCGGCCACGATGCCGTGCTTGGCGCAGAAGTCGAGCATTTCCTGGGTTTCCGGGATGCCGCCGATCATCGAGCCCGCGATCGCGCGGCGCTTCGTGATCAGGCTGAACACCTGCGGCGACGGATGCGGCGACTCGGGCGCGCCGACCAGCACCATGGTGCCGTCGCGCTTGAGCAGGTGGAGGAAGGCGTCCAGGTCGTGCGGCGCGGCGACCGTGTTGACGATCAGGTCCAGGCTCCTGGCCTGGGCCGCCATCGCCTCCGGGTCCTTCGACACCACGACTTCATCGGCGCCCAGCGCCAGCGCGTCCTGGCGTTTCGATTCCGAGGTCGTGAACGCGACCACATGCGCGCCCAGCGCGTGGGCCAGCTTGATGCCCATGTGACCCAGGCCGCCAATGCCGACGATGCCCACGCGCTTGCCGGGACCGGCGTTCCAGTGGCGCAGCGGCGACCAGGTCGTGATGCCGGCACACAGCAGCGGCGCAACAGAGGCCAGTTGCTCTTGCGGATGGGTCACGCGCAGCACGAAGCGCTCGTCGACCACGATCTGCTGCGCGTAGCCGCCCAGCGTGTGCCCTGGCGCGTCCGCGGTCGGGCCGTTATAGGTGCCGACCATATTGTCGCAATAGTTCTCGAGGCCCTCGCCGCAATCCGGGCATGCCTTGCAGCTGTCGACCATGCAGCCCACGCCGACCAGGTCGCCTACCTTGTGGCCCGTGACGTGGGCACCGACCGCCGATACGCGGCCCACGATCTCGTGGCCGGGCACGCAAGGGTACAGGGTGCCGGCCCATTCGGCGCGCACGGTGTGCAGGTCGGAGTGGCAGACGCCGCAGAAGTCGATGTCGATCTGGATGTCGTGGGCGCCAGGGGCGCGGCGCGTGATATCAAGCGGTTCGAGCGGTTTGTCGGCGGCGTTGGCGCCATAGGCTTTGACTGTCATGAGGTTTTTCCCGTAAATGTTGAATAGTTATCGTGCGCGCATGAGGCGTTTTGTCAGGGAAGCATGGTAGCCGCAAACTAATGGTCGAAACGAGCTTGAATTTGACTGGGCTTATGAGCACGATTCATGAATCGGGCGCGGTGGATGGCGTTCGAGCATATGCCGTCCGTCCGCGGAGCAGCGCCGCGCTGCACTGGACAGCCGCGCCAACCAGCGGCACACTGATCGTCATGAACCAGGAATTACTCGACGCCGTCGCCACCTATGCCCGTGCCCACGCCGACCACGACGGCCTGGCGCTCACCTGTGTCCCCGGCCTGCGCATGATGTGCCTCGACCAGCCGGGCGACAAGCTCGAATCGACCTACCGGCCGCTGGTCTGCCTGGTGCTGCAGGGCGCAAAGCACTTGCTGGCCGGGCGCCAGGAAAAGCTGTGCGCCGAAGGCCAGGCGATCGTCGTCAGCGCCGACCTGCCGGTGACGGGCCAGGTAGTGACTGCGTCCAGAGAGCGCCCGTATATCGCGCTGGCGATCGAACTCGACATGGCCCTGCTGTCGGAGCTGGTCGACCAGCTGCGCGAGGCCGCGCCAAGCGCTCCCGACCCGGCGGCAACGCTGCTGGTGCAAGATGTCGACGCCGCCATCCTCGATTGCGCGCGCCGCCTGATGCACCTGGTCGCGCATCCCGAGGCGGTGCCCATCCTGCACCCTGTCCTGATGCGCGAGCTGCACTTCTGGCTGCTGGGCGGTGAACATGGACGGCAGTTGCGCGCGTCCCTGGCGCAAGATGCGCACCCGCTGCGGCTGAACCGCGCGGTGGCGATGCTGCGCCTGTCCTACCACCAGAAGCTGCGGGTGGAGGATTTGGCCCAGACCGCGTCAATGAGCCTGTCCGCCTTCCACAAGCATTTCAAGGACTACACCTCGCTCACGCCGGTGCAGTACCAGAAGCGCCTGCGCCTGATCGAGGCGCGGCGCCTGATGCTGTATGAAGGGGTAGCCGCCAACAAGGCGGCGTTCGACGTCGGCTATGAAAGCACGTCGCAGTTCACGCGCGAATACGCGCGCCTGTTTGGCGCGCCGCCACGGCGCGATGCACGCCGGCCGGCCGTGACGGCCGCGCCGGAGCTGGTCGTTTAAAGCACGTCTTCGATCCGGATCGGCAGGTGGCGGATGCGTCTGCCGGTCGCGTGATGGACCGCATTGGCAATCGCCGCCGCCACGCCCACCATCGCCACCTCGCCCAGCCCCTTGACGCCGCTGGCGTTGAGCAGCGGGTCGGGCTGGTCGACGAAGGCCACGTCGATCTGCCCGATGTCGGCATGCACCGGCAACACGTATTCGGCCAGGTCGGCGTTCAGGAAACCACCATAACGGGGATCGACTTCGCTGACTTCGCGCAGGGCGGCGCCGATACCCCACACCACGCCGCCGCGCACCTGGCTGTCGGCCGTCACCGGGCTCGCCACCCGGCCGCAATCGACCACGCTGACCACGCGCGGCACGCGGATGCGGCGCGTGACCGGTTCCACGCTCACCTCGACGAAATGGGCCGCGTAACTCATCGACACGAACTCGGGATACACCGGTCCCGCCGGCGCCGGCATGCCCCCCTGCAGGCGGCCATAGACGGCGTCCGGCTGGCCCGGCGCCTTGCGCCGCACTTCGGCGTCGATGCGCTCGCGCCGCGCCAGCGCCAGCACCTCGGCCGGTGCCAGGCGCGGATCGTGGCCAGGCGCCAGCTGCGCCAGCGCATCGATCAGCGCCTGCGCCGCCTCTTCGGCCGCCGGCACCACGCTGGCCGTGCCCCACGAACCGGCGGTCAGGTGCTGCGGCGCGCCGCGCGTGTCGCCGATCTGGATCACCAGCGCCTCAGGGACGACCCGCAAGCGCCGCACCAGCGCATTGGCGATCGCGGTGCGCATGCCCTGCCCCATCTCGTGACCTGCCACCGTGAACAGGATGCGGCCGTCGCGCGTGGCCGCGATGCGCGCGATCGCCGGGCTGGTCGCGGCCTTGTAGGCGCCGCAGGCCACGCCCCAGCCGATGGCGCCACCATCGGACGCCTTCATCGCGGCCGGCCGCGCATCGCGCCGGCTCCAGCCGAAGCGGCGCGCGCCTTCGCGCAGGCACTCGGCCAAAAAGCGCGACGACAGCGGCTTGCCGGACAGGACGTCGAGCTGCGTATCGTTGCGAAGGCGTAGCTCCAGCGGGTCGACGCCGAGCAGCAAGGCCAGTTCGTCGACCGCCGATTCGAAGGCGAACGACGCCGGCTGCTCGAACGGCGCGCGCATATAGCCGGGCGTCTGCACATCGGTGCGCACCAGCCGCTCGCGGCCGCGGAAGTTCGGGATGCCATACAGGCGCGCGCTCATCTCGGCGTACGAGGCCGGGAACAGGTCGTGGCGCGAGGTCTGCTGGTCGGCCTCGTGGACCGCCGCCAGGATCTTGCCGGCGGCGTCGGCGCCGAGCCGGATGCGGTGGCGGCTGGCCGGACGGAAGCTCGCGTCGTGGAACAGCTGGCTGCGCGGCACCACCAGCTTGACCGGCTGGCCGAGCTTGCGCGCGGCCACCGCCGCCAGCAGGGTCTGCATCTGCAGCGAGTTCTTCAGGCCGAAGCCGCCGCCGCACTGCGGCGAGACGACCTCGATACGCGCCGGGTCGAGCCCGAGCTGGCGCGCCAGGCCATGGCGGATCGCCCCGCTGTTCTGGGTTCCCTCGTGGATCACCAGCGTACCCTTGCGCCATTCGGCCACCGTCGACACCAGCTCGATCGGGTTCTGGTGCTGCGGCGGATGCAGGTACTCGGCCTCGATCTTGTGGAGCGCGCCGGCAAAAGCAGCGTCGGCGTCGCCCGCCACCTTGTCGGCGAACATCTGCTGCGGCAGCGGAGAACCCTGTTGCGGCACGATGTCCCGGGCCGGCGCGTCCAGCGTCACGTTGAACGGCTGTTCCTCGTACCGCGCCTTGACCAGCGCCGCCGCTTCCAGCGCCGCCTCGAGCGTGTCGGCCGCCACCAGCGCGATCGGCTGGCCGCGGTAGGCGATTTTTTCGTCCAGCATCGGCTGGATGCTCTGGAAACCGAAGCCGCCGGCCAGCACGTGGCCGGGCGGCTTGCAGTCGCCCATGTCGGCGTGGGTCAGCACCAGCCGCACGCCGGCTGTCGCCCGCGCGGCGTGGGTATCGATGGACAGCACCTGGCCGCGGTTGATGGTGGAAACGGCCAGCGCCGCATGCAGCATGCCGGGCCGCGCCTGGTCGGCCGCATACAGCGCGGCGCCGCAGACCTTGTCGCGCGCGTCAATGCGCGGGGTTTTCGGAAAAGCCGGTTCGTTCATATCAGGTCCTCCGTGCGGCGATCATCAGGGCGTCTGCCACCGTGCGGGCGCCGAGTTCGATGCGGAAGGCGTTATGGCGGCCGGTCCTGGCGTCCACGAAGGCGGCGAAGCCGGCCGCCAGCGCGGTCTCGATGGTGAGTTCGCGGCCCACCAGTGCCTGCTCGGCCTGGCGCGCGCGTCACGGTCTGGTGGCGACGCCGCCCAGCGCGATGCGGGCCTGCCCGACCTGGTTACCGTTCATCGTCACGGCCACGGCGGCGGAGCTCAGGGCGAAGGCGTACGACTCGCGGTCACGGATCTTGTGGTAAGTTGACGCGCGTCCGAGCGGCGTCGCCGGCACCCGGATGCGGATGATGAGCTCGCCCGGCGCCAGCGTCGTCTCGAGGTCGGGCCGGTCCCCCGGCAACCGGTGCAGCGCCTCGATGGGGATCGTGCGCACGCCGTTCGGACCGAGCACGTCGGCCACCGCATCGAAGGCGACCAGGGCGACGGCGAAGTCGCCCGGATAGGTGGCGATGCAATGGGGGCTGGTACCCAGCAGGGCGTGGCCGCGGTCGATGCCCCCGAGGGCCGCGCAGCCGCTGCCGGGAACGCGCTTGTTGCAGGCAAACGGCTCGCCGCCACGGAAGTAGGCGCAGCGCGTGCGCTGCAGTACGTTGCCACCCAGGCTGGCCATATTACGCAGCTGCTGGGAGGCGGCGCGCCACAGCGATTCCGACAGCGCCGGATAGTCCTTGACGAGGCGCGCGTCGGCCGCCACGTCGCTCATGCGCGCCAGGCTGCCGAACACCAGTTCGTGCGCGCCGGCCGTGTCGAAGGCGCCCAGTTCCTTGACGCCGTTGATGTCGATGATGGCCGGTGGGCGTTCGACGCCCAGCTTCATGAGGTCGTACAGGGTGGTGCCGCCGGCCATCAGGCGCGCCTCGGGCTGGCTCGCCAGGGCGTGCACGGCCTGCTCGGCCGAGCGCGCACGGATCAGGGTGAATTCACGCATGCTCAGGCCTTTTCCATCTTGCCGGCGGCCTCGCCGATGGCGGCCACGATGCCGTTGTAGGCGCCGCAGCGGCACAGGTTACCGCTCATGTATTCCTTGATCCGCTCCGGCGAACCTGCATTGCCTTCGCGCACGCAGGCGATCGCCGCCATGATCTGGCCCGGCGTGCAGTAGCCGCACTGCAGTGCGTCGTGGTCGATGAAGGCCTGCTGCATCGGGTGCAGGCCGCCGTCCGGCCCCCGCACGCCCTCGATCGTGTCGACCCGGCGGCCTTCGAGCTGCAGCGCCGGCGTCAGGCAGGACACGACGCGGCGGCCGTCGAGGTGGACGGTGCAGGCGCCGCACTGGCCATGGTCGCAGCCCTTCTTGGCGCCGGTGAGCGCCAGGTGTTCGCGCAGCAGGTCGAGCGTGGACATGCGCGGGTCGACCGTCAACGCATGCTGCCGGCCGTTGACATTGACCTTGAGCGGCACGCCGCCGGCGTGGACTTCGGGCATGGCGTGCACGGTCCGGGCCTGCGCCTGCCCGGGGGCCGCAGCGGCGACGCCGCCCGTGGCAGCCGTGGACAACACCGACAGTACGAACGCGCGCCGGTTGACCTGCGCAGGCTGGCTGGATGGATCGGGGCCGGTCGTCATGGCGAACTCCTTCTGGATGGGGATTACCGAGAATGTAGACCAGGCATGCACCACGCGCGAGCCCGAAAATGGAAAAGGCAACAACTGTGCAGGATCAGGCAAAGTGACACGCCAGATGCAGTGCGGCGACGCGATTTTCTTTCTGATGGCACAATTTTTAGCCAAGATTGCAATCCCCGAGGGTGAGGCGCATTGAATTCATCCACCGATAGCCTGGACCGCCACGTCGACCGCCTGAGCGGCAAGCGACGCCCCGTGATACGTCTGGTGGTGCTGGCCACCTCCCTGGGTTGCATGCTGCTGCTCGCAAGCGCGGCCTGGTTCGTCTGGTCGTCACGGCAAACGCAGATACGCCAGACCGAGGTGGCGACGTCGAACGTCGCGCGCATGGTCGGGGTCCAGGTCGAGACGGCGATGAAGGCCACTACCATGGCCCTGGCGAACGTCGTCGAGCGGGTGGAGCACGACGGCATCGGCGACGACGCCCTGGCGCGGCTGAACGCCCACCTGATCGTGCTTACGCAGACCACGCCGGAGCTGCACGGGATCTTCGTGTATGCCGCCGACGGTCGCTGGCTGGCGACCTCCCTTACCGGCCCCCCGCACGGCAATAATTCGGACCGCGCCTACTTCGAATATCACCGCACCCATCGCGGTCGCGGCATCTACGTGGGGCATCCGGTCAGGAGCCGCTCCACCGGCGTGTGGGTGCTGCCGATCTCGCGCCGCATCGACCATGCCGATGGCGGCTTCGCCGGCGTGGCGCTGGTGACCCTGAAGGTGAATTTTTTCGAACGCATCTACGACGAACTGGACGTCGGCAAGACCGGTACCGTCCTGCTGGCCCTGGAAGACGGCACGGTGATCTACCGGCGCCCCTTCGACGACAAGCTGATCGGCACCAATCTGGCGAACGGCGCCGTGTTCCAGGCAATCAAGCGGCGCTCCTCGGGCTCGGACTTCCTGGTGGCCCGGATCGACAATATCGAGCGGCTTTACAGTTACCGGCGGGTCGACGACTTCGCCTTCGTGATCGCCGTGGGCCAGACCAAGGACGAACTACTTGGCCCCTGGAAGCGCTTCAGCATGCTGATCGGCGCAGCCGTACTGGCGATCGCCGCCCTGTTCGCGCTGCTCGCCCGCAAGCTGATCCGGCAGTTCATCATCCGCGACCGGCTCGACCAGAAGCTGCGCGCCTATTCGTACGATCTGCGGCGCGACAATCTTGGCCTGCAGGAGCTGGCGCATACCGATACGCTGACGCGGATCGCCAACCGGCGCCGCTTCGACGACATGCTCGAACACGAACTGCGCCATGCACGGCTGGCGGGCACCTCGACCGCGCTGCTCCTGCTGGACGTCGATTTTTTCAAGAAGTTCAATGACCGCTACGGCCACCCGGCCGGTGACGCCTGCCTGCAGGCGGTGGCCGGCGTCCTGTCGGCCCAGGTCAACCGCAACCGCGACCTCCCGGCCCGCTACGGCGGCGAAGAATTCGCCGTGATCCTGCCCGACACCGACCTGGCCGGCGCCATGGCGGTGGCGGAACGGCTGCGCCAGGAAATCCTGGCGCAGCAATTGCGGCACGAGGAATCGCCGTTCGGCATCGTCACGGCCAGCATCGGCGTGGCGGCACTGGAGCCGCCCGAGGATGCCGGCGTGGCCGCGTCAAGCGTCATCGCCGCCGCCGACCGGCGCCTTTACGAGGCCAAGCGCACTGGCCGCAATCGCGTGTGCGCCGACGGCTGTGCGCCGCCGGCGTCAGGCGGCCAGGCCGCGCAGTGAGGCGACGATGTCGTGCAGGCTGGCGACCTCGCAGCTCGGGATCGCCTGCGAGTCGTTGGCCAGGCGGCCGGGATTGAACCAGCAGCTCTCGATACCGAAGCGGTTGGCGCCCAGGATGTCGGCGTCCAGGCGGTCGCCGACGATCACGGTCTCGTGCTTGGCGAAGCTGCGCGCCATCTTGCTGGTGAATTCGAAGAAGCGGCTATCGGGCTTGGCGAAACCGCAGGCCTCGGAAGTCGCGACGAAGGACAGGTGTCCCTGCAGGCCCGAGCTGGCGATGCGGCGGTGCTGGATGTGGTGGGCGCCGTTGGTGATGATGCCCACTTCGCCAATGCCGGCCAGGGTCTCGCACAGCTGGGCGGCGCCGTCGACCAGCACCACGGTATCGGCCAGGGATTCGAGATACAGGTCGCTGGCGCGTTGCGGGTCGACGTCGATGCCGTTGTCGGCGAAGGTCTTGCGAAAGCGCTCGACCTTGAGGAAATCCTTGGTGACGGCGCCCTGCTCGAAATGCCGCCACAGCGCGAGATTGGTGATCTGGTACTGGTTGAACAGGCTGGCGACATTCTCGCGCACATCCAGGTGATCCATGGTGCGCATGAAGGAGCGCTGTTCGGAGGCGCGGAAGTCGAGCAGCGTGTCGTCGAGGTCGAACAGGAAAAGTCGGTGTTTCATTTACGTCGGGATGAGAGTGCAACTGTATTTCATGGTAGCACGCTCATCCCGGACGTGCCGGCAGGCCTCTCAGCTCGGCTTGGGATCGGGCACCGGCTCCTCGCCGTGCGGCAGGTGCACCGGCTGGTGGTGCGGATGCGGGGTATCGAAGGGCTCGGGCATCGGCTCCTCGATCGGCGCGGGATCGGGGGCGCGGTGGGCGTGGAGCGGGAAGTGAATCGGGACGTGGATCGGAATGCGCGCCGGCATCCGGTGCGCCTGATGAGCTGCGTGCATGATGCGGTCTCCTGGCAAGAATGCGATTCGGGCTACCTTATCACGCTGCCCGGCGGCGCGGCGCGCGCCCGGCAGTGGGCTACAATGCGCTTTCCCTGAACACAGCCCCCTTGCCGCACATGGAATTTTCGATCACCACCCTGGCCCTGCTGGTCCTGACGCCACTCCTGGTCTGGCGTATCTACCGCCGCATCAAGACCCAGATGCAGCGCCAGCGCTCGATCGTCTCGCGCCACTATACCGGCGTGCTGGTGTTCGGCGCGATGATCCTGGTGCCGCTGGCCCAGCTGTTCGACACGCCCTACAACCTGGCGGCGCTGCTGGTCGGCGCCGGCGGCGGCATCGGCTACGCCGTATGGGGCGTCAAGCTGACCCGGTTCGAGGAAACGCCGCAGGGCTACTTCTTCACGCCGAACATGCGCCTGGGGCTGGTGATGGCCATGATCCTGGTGGCCCGCCTGCTATACATCGGCATCGAGGTCTATGCCAACCAGGGCAAGGGGATCCCGACCCAACAGCTGACCGACAGCCCCTTGAGCATGCTGTGCGTGGGGCTGACGGCCGGCTACTTCGGCTACTACTCGGCGGCGCTGCTGCGCTGGCGGCGCCGGGCGCGCAAGGCGATCGACCAGATGTAAGCGCGCGGGTGCGCGGGCAAGCCAGGCTCCCGCCAGGAATATGGCCAGCAAGTAAAAAGGGATCGCCAAGGATCCCTTTTTTCATCACGCGGCCTTCGCCTCGTCTTTCCTGCGCTGCAGCACGAAGATCGGCTGCGCCCACTGCATGTCCTTCTTCTTCTTGCTCGTGATGAGCGTCAGTTCCGAAGGATCGTAGACGTCGGTGTTGTGCGTCAGCGGCGTCGTCATCAGGTACTGGGCGTCGGTGTTCTTGAGGAACTCGCCGACCAGCTGGATGTTGCGGATATCCAGGTGGGCGAATGGTTCGTCGATGAACACGAAGCCGCCCGAGCCTTCTTCCGACTTCAACAAACCGATCAGCAGCACCAGCGACTTCATCACCTGCTGGCCGCCCGAGGCTTCGCCGTCGTTCATCCCGATCTGGTCCTTGCCGTCGAACTTGAAGCGCACGTGCAGGCCGGCCTGGGCCAGCTGCACGTCGTCGTTCTCCAGCCGCACCGGGTCGGCCTGGACGTCGATACCGGCCAGCGAACCCAGTTCGCGGATGTTCTTGGTATAGGTCTTGATCGTGTAGCGCAGGCGCTCGATATAAGCCCCGCGCGCATTGCCGGTGGCCTCGATCGCGCGGTTGTTCTGGTAGCGGCGCTCCTCGGTCTCGCTCTGGCGGGCCTCGAGCTGCTCGTGCAGGCGTGCATACTGGTCGATCACGGTCGGATCCAGTTCCCAGTCCTCGCGCGCCAGCGAATGCTCGAGCGAACCCAGGCGCAGGTTGACCTGGTGCGCGTTCTGGTGCTTGGCCACCAGGTCGCCGCGCCAGTTGGGGTTCTTCCAGGCGCCCGGCACCGCGCGCCAGCCGCGGCGCAGCTCCAGCAGCGCCTTGGCGTGCTCGCTGCGCTGCTCGATCTGGCGGCGATGGTTCAGGCGCATGCCGGCTTCGGCCTCGGACAGCGCCATGCGCGCGTTCTGCCACACGGTATCGGCGCGGGTACGCGCCACCGTCGCGTTCTTGCTCAGCGTTTGCAGCTCGCCCAGGCGCGCGCCGACTTCCATGCGCTCGGTCTTGAGGGGTTGAAGCGCGCGCGCGGCTTCCTCGAACTCTTCCTGGCGCGCCGACAATTCCTTGGCGGCGTCGACGCCGGCGATGCGCGCCTTCAGGCCGCCCACTTCGGCCGCCAGCTTCGAGATCGCCAGGGTCAGCTCGTCCTCCCGCTTTTCGAGCGCCGGCATCAGCTTCTGGATCGCTTCCAGGCGCTGGGTCTTGCCGGCCGCGCCGAAGCGGTAGCGCGAGGCCTCGACGAACAGCGAGCGGCCGCCGCGGCGTTCGCGGTGGTAGGCGTCCGGTGTGATCCATTCGTCCGAACGGCTCTTGAAGCCTTCATCGACCGAGTCGACGCGTTCGATCCGTTCCAGCTGGTCGATCAGCCAGCCCGGCGCTTTGCCGGAGAAACGCACGACCGACAGCAGGCTGTCATCCTTCACCACCGGCGCATTGACGCAATCGGGCACGATGAAGTGGCGATAGCGCTCTTTCTCGGCCAGGCGGTAGGCCGCCGGCGCATCCTTCGCGTTCTCCAGCAGCACCACCGAGGCATAGCCGCCGAGCACCCCCTCGACCGCGCCCTGCCATTTCGGGTCGGTGACTTCGACGATGTCCGACAGCATGGCGTGGGCGATGCCCTCGTCGCGCAGCGCGCGGCGCATCAGGCGCTGCGCTTCCGGCTCCGGCATCGAGGTCTTGCCCTGCAGCGCCGAGATGGTCGCCATCTCGCCCGCGATCTTGTTCGACACGGCTTCGCGCGCGCCCTTCTGGCGCGCCAGCTCGGCTTCTTTTTCTTCGAGCTGCCTGGCCACTTCGGCGATGTCGGCGCCGGCGTCCGCCGAGAGCTTTTGCAGGCGGTCGCGCTGCTCGAGCAGGCTTTCCAGGGGCTTCAGGCGCGTGTTCACCTCAGACAGGCGCTTGGCGAGTTGACCACCTTCGGCTTCGAGTTCGGTTTCCTGCTTCTGCGCCTCGGTCAGCGCGCGCTGCTGCGCCGCCAACTGGCTGCGCTTCTCGGCCAGCTGGCCGTCGGCCTGCACCAGCGGCTTCTTTGCCTCGCGCAGCATGCGGCTGTTGCTGGCCGCCTTTTCGCGCGCCTCGTGGTATTGCAGCGCCGGCAGTACTTCTTCCTGCAGCTCGCGCTTCTCTTTATGCAGGTCGGACCACTGGTGGTAATTGGCCACGCGCAGGCGCAAGCCTTCCAGGTTGATGCGCGACGTCTCGAGTTCGGCTTCGAAGCGCTTCAGCTCCGTCTCGGTATCGCGCTGGTGGCGCTTGGCCTCATCGTAGGCGTCCAGCACTTCCTTGTCGCCGAAGACCTGGAACACCAGGTCCAGCAACTGGCGCGGCGCGTATTCGCACAGCTTGTCGGTCTCGCCCTGCTCCAGCGCCAGGACTTTCGACATCGCCGGCGACAGGCCGGCCGACGCCAGGCGCTTGCGATAATTCTCGACGCCCAGCCAGTCGGTGGCTTCGGTCACTTCCTCGATGTCGACGTTCCCGGGGCGCATCAGGTACTGGCGTTTCCAGTCGCCGCCGTTCTTCTGCACCTGGCAGAACAGCGTCACCTCGTCGTCCGCGAAGAAGCCGGAATGGCGGAACGGCCGGTTCGACAGCTGGCGCCCGATCGGCTTGTTGTCGACCACGGCACGCAGCCAGGCGCTTTGCTGGCCCGAGTGGCGCGCATAGTGTTTATAGGTGCGGCCCATCGAGCAATCGAGGCCGAACAGGGTGCGCATCGCGTCGAGCAGCGTGGTCTTGCCCGAGCCGTTCTGGCCGGCGATCGTGATGATCTTGGCGTCCAGCGGGATGTTCTTGATCCGCTGCCAGTAATCCCAGTGGACCAGTTCGAGTGATTTAATGTGGAACATCGGCTATCTCAATTCGGGGTATCGGTGGCGGCGTCGGCGGAATCATCGGCAACGCCGGCATTCTCGACCGCCACCGCATCGTTGGCCGCTTCAGTGTCGATGGCGACTTTGCGCGGCGCCGCGGCGAGCGGCGCGCGCTTGAAGACTTCGGACAGCGCGCCGTTGATGATGCGCTCCTTGAGCACGTCGGTGTCCATCATCAGGTCCAGCAGCGGGCCCTCCAGGATCACGTCGCCGCGCCGTTCGATGAAGCCCAGCTTGGACAGCACGCCCAGGTTCATGTCCATGCGCGTCTTCTTGCCCAATTTATCGCCGAAGTCCGACAGCAGCGCGGTGTACGAGATGCCGATCGACGCGTCCTCGGCGCGCGGGATCGGCGTCTCCTTCTCGAACATGTCGTTCTGGTCGTCGTCCACCGTGGTATGGGTTTCCTGGCGCTCGCGCTTGGGCAGGATGATCTGGGCCCACAGCACCACCAGCAGGGCCACGCCGTCGCGCGTCAGGCCGAAGTTGTTGTTCTGCCAGATGTCCTTGGCGCCGAAGATCTTGGGCTCGACGTTGCGGTGCAGGGCCACGGTCACGTGGTCGGCGTAGACGTTGTCGAGCAGCTTCAGGCCCGACTCCAGCAGGCGCTTGTCGACTTCGGCGCGAAACTGGTCGTCCGACAGGGCGCGCTTGACCATCTTGTCGTCGCGGCGCAGGGTCTGGTGCGTCAGCAGGCGCGCGATCAGGATTTGTGCATCGTCATTCATGGGGCGTGCCGTCCGAAGGGGTATCTAGATTGAGGGAGAGGGTCGCGATCGACATGGCCGCCACTTCCGGGTCGTCGAGGGCGATCATCTGGTCCTGGGCCTCGAAGGTCAAGGGCAGGCGCGCCAGGTCGGCGGTCGCGCCCTGCAGGCTGGCCTCGGACGCGTCGCCCAGCAGCGGCAGCAGCGAGGCGCGGTACGACGCCAGCGCGAAGCTGGCCGGCAGCAGCGACTCGTGGAGCTGGACCCGACGGGGACCGACTTCCTGGAACTCGGGGAAGTTGCCCAGGTTGGCGAAGTCTGCCAGCTTGTTGATCCAGTCGTTGAGCTCGACCATCATGGCCGGGTTGTCGTTGATCGTCAGCGGCGCATCCTGGCCGCTCGGCAGGCCTTTGGGGCCGGTCGAGATCACGCGCTCGGCCAGGAGCTCGGTCTCGGCCACGTCGATCATCTCGGCCGGGGTCCCGAACAGCGGCGTTACCGGGCGGTCGATGGCGCCCGAGGCCAGGCTGGCCAGGTCGTCGTGGGCCAGCAGCCAGCGCTTGACGTCGGTAGTCGAGAGGCCCGACTGGCCCAGGTGCACGCGCTGGCGCTCGATCTGGTTCAAGGCCCGAGAGAACATGCCTTGCATGTTCAAGAGTGCGCTTTGCGCCCTGCCGATGGCCTGGGCAGCGCGGTGGGTGGCGCTGTCGGCGCGCTCGTCCGAGGTGATGGCGCGCAGGATGACGGAGCCCTTCTCCACCCAGTCGCACGCCATATGCCACTTGGCCTGCGAGGTGCGCAGGCGGAATTCGGAGCCGGACGCGATCGCGTCGCGGAATTCCTCGGTCAGCTCGATCAGGCGGCCCAGCAAGTGCTTCAACTGGTCGACGGTGACGCCGCCGACCGCCTGGGCGCCGGCCACCTGCGACAACAGGAAACCCATCTCGGCGTCGTCGTCTTCAGGTTTGCCCAGCGCCAGCAGGGTCTCGAGCGCGGACAGGACGTTGCGCGCCAGCGGCGTGATGCGGTAGACGGCGGCCGGGGCGTCCCAGGCCAGCAGGCCGTGGCCGCGCAGGCGGTTCAACACCGTTTCCAGGCTCTCGGGCAGCAGGTAGGCCAGTTTCTGGTTGATGTCGGCGCGCGAGAACGCCGAACTGGCGGTGTCGCCCGCCAGTTCGCGCAAGACGAGCAGGCGCACCAGCACGCCATCCTGGGTGCCGTGGAACAGGGCCGTGAAGGCCGACAGCATCGGCTGGGCTCGCTTGAGGTGGAAGACTTGCTCAATCTCGTCGGGAGCGATGCCTTCCTGGAAGTGTGCTTGCAGCGGATCAAGTTCCGGCGCCAGCGCCGGGGAGTCGGCAGCGAGGGCCGCGCCGGCTAGTGGATCGATCATCGTTGTTACCAGTCTCTCGTGCGCGGTCGAGACGGGCCTGGGCTGTCAATATTAACAATATTGACACAAGCTTAAGTCCAGGCCCGACCGGCTTCGCGGGGGCGTCAGTATAACAGGCTGGACAGGTCAATCAGCGATTGTCGGCCCTGATCAAAGGCCGACAATTGCGGGAAAGACACAAACGAGATTTACGGTTTGGCAATACTCTTGAGCGTTTGTTCGATGGTTTCCTTATCCCCTTCCGTGAAGCGGATCTTGACCGGATACCACTCGTGCTCGGGCGCCAGCCAGACCTCAATGCTCTGGTCGCGGCTTCCCGGCAGGGCTTCGCGGCTCACCAGCACGGCATCGACCTGGCCCAGGCCCGTATTCACCTTCTCGCGCTTGACGACCTTGAAGGTCCAGGCTTCGGCGCTGCTGCGGCCGGCCACGAAGAACGGCCATTCCGAGCCCGGCTTGAACTTGCCGCCGGCGGCGCGCGCCACCGCGGCCAGCTGCCAGGTGATCGACACCCGATCCTGCTCGCCGCCCTTGAGCGGATAGGTCTTTTCACCTTCGGAAAAGCTCATGACCTTCTCGCCACGGTCGAAGGCGATCGAGGTCGGGTCCTTGCGCATGCGCTTTTCGGAAAACTCCGCCGGCGCCAGGCCGAACTCGTCGATCGTGCCCTGGCTGCGGTTGTCGAGCAGGGTGCCGAGGATGGCCACGCGCGACTCCACCTGCACGTCGTACTTGCCGTCGCCGGCGCGCCAGTTGACGGTGGCGTCGCCCTTGAGCGACAGGCCGCGCTGGCGCGCGCTCAGGTCATAGGTCAGGTCGGCCGACGGCGGCAATTCGAAAGGACGCTTGATGGCTGGATGCGCCGGGTTGGCGGCCTGGGCGATAGTGCTGCCGAGGGCGAGTGCCAGCGTGAAGGTCACACCGGCTTTTCGAATGTTGTCTAGAAGCATATCAAGATCCTGAACGGTCCAAGACGATATTATTCACTGTTTGCGTGGTTACTGCTCCATTCGCCTCGGTATTGCGAATCCGCACCGGGTACCAACCGTGTTGCGGGGCGAGCCAGATGTCCAGGCGCGACTTGTAAGAGCCCGGCAACGGCGGGCGGGTCAGGTGCCAGGTCTGCAGCTTGCCCATCCTGGTATCGATCTCTTCCTGTCCCACCACCTTGAACCGGTAAACGGTGGCATCGCGGTCTTCGCCGACAAAGATATCCATCTCGCCGCCCAGCTGCCTGGCATCGCCGCGGGCGATCGCCGACAGCTGTAGCGGGATACTGGCCTTGTCCTGGGCGCCCGGCACCAGCGGATAGCCCGCTTGCGACGCCGAAAAGGAAATCCGGTTTTCGCCCCAGTTGAAATGGGTTGCCGTCTGCGATCGGCCGCGCCGCTTTTCCGTCATCCTGATCGGCGCGAAGCCGGTAGCGGCCACGGCGCCTTCGCTGGTCAAGACCACCAGGTTAACCCGCGTAAAGACGACGCGGATACCGGCCTCGACCTTGATCTTGTAGGTATCTTCATTCAATTGCCAGGCCAGCACGGCCTCGCCCGACCATTCGGTGCCGTCGGCGTCCGTGCGGGCGACGTCGAGCGTGATGGTGGCCGGGGGCGGCATGTCGACCTTGTAGCGACGCAGTTCCGGTACCGCCGGTGCGGCCGGCTCGGCGGGCGGCGCCGGGGCTTCCGGCACGGGAGCAGCCGGCTCGGCAGGCGCCGGAGCGGCTGCCACGGGTTCGGCGCCGGTAGCGCCGGGAACACCATCGGCCGTGGCCGGCGCACTCGCCTGGGCGCTGCCCGCGCCCGGCGCGGGCATGCCGAGCTCGGCGGGCAAGGGAGGAATCACGGGGAGCGGCGGCGGTCCCGCCTCGGGCAGCGGCAAGGGCGCCGGTGGTGGCGGCGGCGGCGGCGGTGCGGGGGGCAGGACTTGCGCCACGATGGTCGCCGCGCCTTGGGCTAGGCCGGCGCGCGGCAGGTCGAGATCCACCTCGAGCAGCACGCTCAGGGCGATCCAATGCAGCAATACGACCAGCGCGACCGGCAGCAGCCGGCGTCGACGCGGAAGAAGAATCGGTGCTGGTTGCATGCCGCTAGTGTAGCGCGGGCGAGGCAATGCCTGCACGACACTGGCGCAGCCCTTCTGGTCTGGCTCTCACTGCGGCAACCCGGCCCGTTCCAGTCCGTCCAGCAGCACCGCCAGGTGTTCCGGCCGGCGGATCGGCAACCAGGCGGCGACGGCCGACAGGCGCAGGCTGGGATCGAGCTCGCGCACCTGGGCCAGCGCGCGCAGCGCGTCGGGCACGCGGCCGGCCAGCGCATGGCTGGCCGCCAGGACGGCGACGGCCAGCAGGAAGCCGGGGAAATCGCGGCGCGCCACCTCGGCCCAGCCCGACGCCGCATCGAACTGGCGCTCGAACAGGTGGGCCACCGCCATCCCGGCCTGCATCCGGTACAGCTCCGGGTCGAGTGGACTCAGGCGCATCGCCCGGCCCAGGTGGGCAATGGCGGCCGCGGTGTCGCCCTGCCACAGCCGCAGGTAGCCGCCCAGGTAGCGCGCCGCCGCCAGGTTCGGATTGAGCACCAGGGCCTTGTCGATCAGGCCGATGCCGGCCTGGATGTCGCCGCCAAGGTAACCCAGCACGTGGCCGCTACGGGTCAGGGCCACGGCGTCGCCCTTGTCGAGTTCAACCGCGCGCCGGGCCAGCCGCACCGCCTCCGCCGCGTCCCCGTCATCGGTCATCCAGCCGTTGCCCTTGCGCCAGGAGTGGCACCAGGCGGCCATCGCATACGCCGAGGCGAACTCGGGATCGGCCCTGATTGCCTGGTGCAGGAAGGACAGCGCCCGCTCGCTGGTTGCGCGGCTGGCCTCGTGCAGCTCGGCCACGCCGCGCAGGTAGTAATCGTAGGCATCGAGGCTGTCGGTCGGCTTGTGGCGCGCGCGGTCGATCTCGGCGCGCTCGAGTTCGGGCGCCACCGCGCCGATCACGCTCTCGGTGATCCGGTCCTGCAGCTCGAAGATATCCCCCAGCACGCCCTCGACGCGGCCGGCCCAGTGGTGCGCGCCGGTGGTGGCGTCGACCAGCTGGCCGGTGATGCGCACCCGGTCGTTCGCCTTGCGCCAGCTGCCCTCCAGCACATAGCGCACGCCCAGCTCACGCCCCACCTGCTTGATGTCGAGGATCCGGCCTTTATAGGTGAAGCTGGAATTGCGGGCCACCACGAACAGCCAGCGGTGGCGCGACAGGGCCGCGATGATGTCCTCGACGACCCCGTCGGCGAGGTAATCCTGCTGCGGGTCGCCGCTCAGGTTCACGAAGGGCAGCACGGCGATCGACGGCTTGGCCGGCAGGATCGGCGCCACTGCTGCGGACGGCGCATGCGCCGACTCGCTGGAAGCGGTCTCGCGCGCCTCGGCGACGAAGCGGAAACCCTTGCGCGCCACCGTGCGGATCACGCGCTGCTCCTTGCCGCAGTCGCCGACCGCCTTGCGCACCGCGTTGATGTGGCTGGCCAGCGTCGATTCGGACACGATCCGGCCGGACCAGATGGTGTCGGCCAGCTCGTCGCGGCCGACTACGCGTTCGCGGCGGCGGGCCAGGTAGGCCAGCAGGTCGAATACCTGCGGCGCGGTGGGCACGACGAGGGACGCCCGCAGCAGTTCGCGCCGGTCCAGGTCGAGCACGCAATCCGCGAAGGAGATCAGCATGCGCCGCTCCTGTCCGGATGACGGCGTGGACGGATCGGCAAGCGAAACCCAAGGCAAATCCAAGGCCGGGCGAAGGACTTGCGCCCGGCCGCCAACCATACTGCGTGGATCGATCGCCATGATCGACATTGAATCGAGGAGGGGAACATGAAAATAGTGGTTATCGGCGGCAGCGGCCTGATCGGAGCAAATATTGTAGATCGGCTGCGCCAGAATGGTCATGCGCTGGTGGTGGCATCTCCCTCCAATGGCGTAAATACCATTACCGGCGAAGGCTTGGCGGCCGCCCTCGCCGGCGCCCAGGTCGTCGTCGACGTGGCGAACTCGCCGTCGTTCGCGCCGGCGGCGGTGCTGGAATTCTTCCAGGCCTCGACCCGCAACCTGCTGGCCGCCGCCGCCGCGGCCGGCGTCGAACACCACGTCGTGCTCTCCGTCGTGGGCGTCGAGCGCCTGCCCGACAACGGTTATTTTCGCGCCAAACTGGCCCAGGAAGACCTGGTGAAAGCCTCGCGCCTGCCCTATACCATCCTGCGCGCCACGCAGTTCTGCGAATTCATCGAAGGCATCGTCGATGCCGGCGACACCGGTGGCGTGATCCACCTGTCCCCCGCCCTGATCCAGCCGATCGCGGCCGACGACGTGGCCGCCGTGCTGGCCGACCTGGCTGTCGGAGCGCCGGTCAACGGCATCGTCGAAGTGGGCGGGCCGGACCGCTTTCCGCTCGATGAACTGGGACGCAAGCTGCTCGCCGCGCGCGGCGATGCACGCCCGGTGCTGGCCGACGTGCATGCGCGCTATTTCGGCAGCGAGCTCGATGACCGCTCGCTGGTGACGAGCCCCGGCGCGCGCGCGGCGCCAACCCGCTTCTTCAACTGGCTCAGCCGCAGCGCGCCGCGCCAGGCCAGACCGTCATGAAACCATGGCTCGTCCCCATCGCAGCGGGCGTGCTTCTGGCCGGCTGCACCGTCGGCCCCGATTTCGCGCGGCCCGCGGACGCGCTGCAAGCCGCGCTGCTGCAGCCCCGCGACGACGATGGGGACGCAGGACAGGTCCCGCCCATGGTCTTGCCCGCGCTGTCACCAAAGCCGCCGCCCGCCGACTGGTGGTGCCTGCTCGACGATCCCGTGCTCGGCAGCCTGCAGGAGCGCGCCCAGGCCGGCAATCTCGACCTGCAAGCCGCGGCGGTGCGCATCGAGCAAAGCCGGGCGCAGCTGGGGATCGCCGCTGCCCAGCTGCTGCCCAGCGTCGGCGTCGGCGCCAGCCAGGCGCGCGAGGGGCTCAGCGAATACGGCAAGTTCGCCGCGCTCGGCGCGCCTTCCAGCCCCAGCGACTTCTGGCAACTGGCCTTCGATGCCAGCTGGGAGATCGATTTGTGGGGCCGCGCCCGGCGCGCGCGTGAAAGCGCGGCGGCGCAGCTCGCGGCCTCGGCCTACGACCGCGAAGCGGTACGCGTGGCCCTGGCCGCCGAAATCGCGCGCAACTACCTGCAACTGCGCGGCGTCCAGGCGCAGCTCGATATCGCGCGCGACAACCGGGCGCTCGCCGAGCGGCTGCTGCGCCTGACCGACAGCCGCGAACGCCACGGCGTGGCCACGCGCTTCGACAGCGCCGCCGCCCGCGCCCAGCTGGCCACCGTCAACAGCACCATCCCCGACCTCGTCCAGCGCCGCAACGCGTTGCTCAATGCGCTGGCGCTGCTGCTGGGCGAAGCGCCGCGCGCGCTCGATGCGACCTTGCGTGCGGCCATGCCGCTGCCTTCGCTGCCGGCCAGCCTGCCGGTGGGCCTGCCGTCCGAGCTCGCGCGGCGCCGTCCCGACATCCTGCGCGCTGAAGCCCAGCTGCACGCCGCGACGGCGGCGATCGGCGTGGCCAAGGCCGATTTCTATCCGCGCGTCGGCCTGCGCGGCCGCTTCGGGGTGGAAGCCTTCGATAGCGGCGACCTCGCCGGCTGGGACGCGCGCTTCTTTTCCGTCGGCCCGACCGTCTACCTGCCGCTGTTCGAGGGTGGACGCCTGACCCAGCGCCTGGCGCTGAGCGAGGCGGGCCAGAAGGCCGCCGCCCTGGCCTACCGGCAGACGGTCTTGCGCGCCTGGCACGAAGTGGACGATGCGCTCGACGCCCTCGTCGCCCAGCGCGGCCGGCACGCCGAGCTGGAAGTCGCCCTGGCCGAGAACCGGCAGGCGCTGCACGCGGCCGAACGCGCCTACCGCGAAGGGGCCGCCGACTACCTCGGCGTGCTCACCGCCCAGCGCCAGCTGCTGGCCAGCCAGACCAGCGTGAGCGCCAGCGCCACCAATGCCACGCTTACCCTGGTCAACCTGTACAAATCGCTCGGTGGCGGCTGGTCGCAGGATGCGCAGCTGGCGGGGGAGACCCGGTTGGAGGGCACGCAATGAGCGGCGCGGCGACATCCTCGAAGCGGCCCATGGCGGGCCTGCTCGGCATCTTCATCGCCGCCATGATGGCGGGGATGAACAACCGCGTGGGCGCCCTGGCGCTGGCCGACCTGCGCGGCGCCGGCGGCTTCGGCTTCGACGACGCGTCCTGGCTGGCGACCAGCTACAACGCCGGGGAGCTGATCGCCATGCCGTTCGCGGCCTGGTTCGCCATCACCCTGTCGCTGCGGCGCTTCGAGTTGTGGATGCTGGCCACCTGCGCCGTGCTGGCCGCGCTGCTGCCCTTCATCCGCGACCTCGATGTGCTGCTGGCCGTGCGCTTCGTGCAGGGCGTGGCCAGCGGCACGACCATCCCGCTCCTGATGATGGCGGCCCTGAAATTCCTGCCGCCGCCGGTGCGCCTGTACGGCCTGGCGCTGTACGCCATGACCGCCACCTTCGCGCCTAATCTCTCGCTGTGGCTGGCCGGCTACTGGATCGACGGCCTGGTCGACTGGCGCTGGATCTACTGGCAGAGCGTGCCCCTGGCCCTCGTGGCCGGCTTGCTGGTGGGTTGGGGCCTGCCGCGCGAGCCAAGCCGACCCGCGCGTCTTCGCGAAGCCAACTGGACCGGCATGGCCTGCGGCGTGCCGGCCCTGGGCCTGCTGGCGGTGGTGCTCGACCAGGGCGGACGGCTCGACTGGTTCCACTCCCCGCTGCTTGGTGCGGCGGCGCTGGCCGCAGGCGCGCTGCTGGCGCTCTATCTGCTCAGCGAATGGCACCATCCCTCGCCTTTCATCAAGCTGCAGATCCTGGGACGGCGCAACCTGGCGCTCGGCTTCACGGCCTTCATGCTGCTGCTGACGGTCCTGATGTCGGCGTCGCTGCTGCCGTCGACCCACCTGGCGCGGCTGCACGATTACCGGCCCTACCAGCTGGCCTCGATCGGGCTGGCGGTCGCCCTGCCGCAGCTGGTGCTGGGGCCGGCGGTGGCCCTGCTGCTGTATCGGCGCTGGGTCGATGCGCGCATGGTGTTCGCGGCCGGCCTCGGCTTGATCGCGCTGGCCTGTTTCTCGGGCGCGCTCTTGAGCGCGCAGTGGAACCGCGAACAGTTCATGCTGGCCCAGGCGCTGCAGGCGCTCGGCCAGCCGATGGCGGTGGTGTCGATGCTGTTCCTGATCACCAGCGTGGTCCAGCCGCTCGAAGGTCCGTATGTATCCGGCGCGGTCAACACCCTGCGCGCCTTCGGGTCGCTGGTCGGCGCGGCGGTGGTGGGCCAGCTCATGACGGTGCGCGGGCGCTTCCACGGCGACGTGATGATCGCGCACGCGGCGCTGGCCAGAGCCGTCGATGCGCCCGAGCCGGACGTGCTGGCCGCCATCATCGGCCAGCAGGCGCTGGTGCTGTCGGTAGCCGACGCCTACCGCGTGCTGGGCGTGCTGGCCCTGCTCCTGGTTCCCCTGGTGCTGCGACTGACCTACATTCCCGCGCCGTCCCCCTCTATTTCCAACCACGGATAACCATCATGGCACTACCCAAAAAAGCCCGGATCGCCAGCGCGCTGCTGCTGCTCGCGGCGGGCGCCGGCGTCCTCTATATCCTCGGCCATCCCGAATCGGGCGGCGCGAGCCAGTCCACCGACCATGCCTATGTGCAGGCCGATTTCACGGTCGTGGCGCCCGAGGTGGCGGGCACGATCACCGCCGTCCACGTGCGCGACAACCAGGTGGTCGGGAAAGGCGCGCTGCTGGCCACCATCGACCCGCGCGACTTCGTGGTGGCGATCGATGCCGCCAAGGCGCAGGTGGCGAGCGCCCATGCCGGCATCGCCAGCCTGCAAGCCCACCTGGCGCAGCAGCAGAACACGATCCGCCAGGCCCGGGCGGCGCTGGCGGCCGACGAAGCATCCTTCAGGCTGGCCGGCGCCAACCAGGCGCGCTATCGCAACCTGGCCAGCGACGGCTCGGGCTCGGTGCAGGCGCTGCAACAGGCCGAGGCGCAGTTCGGCGTCCAGGACGCCGCCCGCGACAGGAGCCGGGCCGCCCTGCGGGCGGCGCGCCAGGTGGTGGTCATCCTGGGGGCCGACCTGGACAAGGCCAGGGCCGCGCTGCTGCAGGCGCAGGCGGCGCAGGCGGCGGCGGAACTGAAGCTGTCGTACACGCGCATCACGGCGCCGGTCGGCGGCGCCGTCGGCCAGAAGTCGGTACGGGTCGGCGCCTACGTCACTCCGGGCAAGCCGCTGCTGGCCATCGTCCCGCTCGACGCGGTGTACATCAGCGCCAATTTCCGCGAAACGCAGCTGGCCCGGGTCATGCCCGGGCAGCCGGTAGCGATCGAGGTCGACGCCCTGCCCGGCGTGGTGTTGAGCGGCCACGTGGACAGCCTGGGTCCGGCCAGCGGCGCCACCTATTCGGCCATCGCGCCGTACAACGCCACCGGTAACTTCACCAAGATCGTCCAGCGCCTGCCGGTACGCATCGCCATCGATCCGGGGCAGGCCGCGGCAGCCAGGCTGCGCGCGGGCATGTCGGTGACGCCCACGATCCGCACCGGGTCTTGACGCCTCGTCGGCCCACAAGCGTCAGGTCGTCGCCCCGCCGTCGACGTTGAGGACGGCGCCGGTGATCTGGCGCGCCGCCGGGCTGGCCAGGAAGGCGACCGCCGCCGCCACGTCGCGTGGTGCGCCGAAGCGGCCCAGCGGCATCAACGACTTCTGGAACTCGGCGAAGTCGCCGTTGGCCGGATTCATGTCGGTATCGGTCGATCCCGGCTGGACCAGGTTGACAGTGATGTCGCGCGCGCCCAGCTCGCGCGCCAGGCCGCTGGTCAAGGTCTTGAGCGCGGCCTTGGTCAGGAAGTACACGGTCGCGCCCTCGCCGACGATGCGGTCGGCGCCGGCCGAGCCGATATTGACGATGCGGCCGCCCTGGCCCAGGTGCGGGATCGCCGCCTGGGCCGCCAGGATCGGTCCGCGGATATTCACGTCCAGCAGGGCATCGATGTCGTCCACGGCGATGTCGGCGACGGGCGCATAGCGGGCGATGCCGGCGTTGTTGACCAGGATGTCCAGGCCGCCCAGCGCCTGTGCGGCCGCGTCGACGGCGCGCCGGATCGCCGCCGGATCGGCGCTGTCGGCCTGGATCGCGAGCGCCTTGCGGCCGAGGCCTTCGATGCTGCGCACGACTTCCTGGGCGCGCTCGGCCGAGCGTTCATAGGTGATCGCCACGTCGGCGCCCTGCTCGGCCAATACGATGGCGATGGCGGCGCCGATGCCGCGCGATGCGCCGGTCACGATGGCGCGTTTTCCTTGCAAATCGGTCATGATCTTTTATTTATGTAGTGGTTGATACAAAAATCATAGAGCGCGGGCGGATACCTTGTCAATTGATTTTTTTAGTGATTGGTACATATATTGTGAACGGCGTGCGGCGTTGTCCCGACCTGCAGCCGGACATATACTGTGCGCGATGGATACTCCACGACAACCCTCCCAGATCGAATCTGCTGACGCTGCCGAGGCCGCTGAAGCGGCAGGCAAGGCGCGCACTGCGCGCGCACGCGGCCGTCCGCGCGCGTTCGACCGCGAAGCGGCACTGGCGCAAGCCATGCGCCTGTTCTGGCAAAAAGGTTTCGAAGCGACGTCGGTCGCCGACCTCACCGCGGCGATGGGGATCGCCTCGCCCAGCCTGTACGCGGCCTTCGGCTCCAAGGAAGCCCTGTATGCCGAAGCCCTGGACCATTACACCGCCACCTTCGCCTGGGGCTGGAACAGCTTCCGGGACGCCGCGACCGCGCGCGCGGCGGTAGAGGCCTGGCTGATGGGTTCCGCCGCCTTCCTGACCGGCTGCGTCCTCGACGTGCCGCTCGGCTGCATGGTGACGCTGTCGGGCATCGGCACCTCGGATCATCCGGAACTGTGCGCGCTGACCCGCACGCTGCGCGCCGCGGCGCGACCGGTCATCAAGACCCGCCTCGAGCAGGGCGTCGCGCAGGGCGAAATCCCGGCGTCGGTCGACCTCGACGCGCTGGCCCGTTTCGTGCAGATCGTCCAGAACGGCATGTCGCTGCAGGCGCGCGACGGCGCCAGCCGTGCTGAACTGGAAGCCGTCGTCCAGGTCGCGATGCGCAGCTGGGACGGCCTGGCTGGCGGCTAGCGGTTAGCGGTTAGCGGTTAGCGGTTAGCGGTTATGGTCAGCGCCCGCGCCCGGGCGCCGGGCCATCAATGCAGCGCGTTCAGGTGCGCTCCCAGGCGATGGCCCAGGGCGCAGATGGTCAGGGAGGGATTGACGCTGCCGGCGGTCGGGAATACCGAGCCGTCGCTCACCCAGACATTTTCGAGACCGAATACTTTCAGGTTCGAATCGACGACGCCGTGCGCCGGTGTCGTCGCCATGCGCGCCGTGCCGAGGTGGTGGGCGGCGGACGCACAGGTATCGCGCCACCCGGCCAGCGGATCGGCGCGGCAGCCACTCACGTCGCCGCGCCCACGAAAACCCGCCATCAGCAGCTCGTGGTACTGGGTGAACATGTCGATGTCCTGCTTGCTGAGCTGCCAATGGACGCGCGCGATCGGCAGCCCATAGCGGTCGCGCTGGTGGTCGGACAGGCTCACCTGGCTGTGTGGATTCGGCAGCTGTTCCGTCATGAAGAACAGGTCGCCATGGCGCGAGCGCATGCCCAGCGACAGCTTCTGGTGCGCGATCCGCCACAGGATATAGGGGTGGCGCACCAGTGACGCCACGTGGGACAAGCCGATGTCGCGCGCAGTGCGCACACCGAGGAAGGACATCACGGCCTTGTTCGGCACCGGGCGCCGGTTGATGCCCTTGCGGATGAACAGGGCGTGGTTGGGCAGGCGATGTGTCTGCTGAAACTCGCTCGTGAGCATGTGCCCTGGGAAAATCCGGACGTTTTCCTCCGCCATCGTGGCCGGCTTGGGCAGGTTGGCAAACGGCTGGCGGAAAGTGACTTGGGACAGGTAGCCGGCGGGATGATCGATCAGGTTACGTCCCAGCCACCAGGACGGCGGCTGCGCCGCCTCTTGCTGGCGAAGCGAGTTCAGCAAGAGGCGCGGCGTCTCCAGCGCCCCTGCCGCGATCACGAAGCGGTTCGCCCTGACTTCGAACGTGTGGTCGCCGCTGCCCACGACCAGGGTATGCGAGCGGCCCTCACGCTGCAGCAGCTGCAGTGCGGTACTGTTGTAGATGCAACGCGCCAGGCCCTGGATACACCAGTCGCGCAAGACCGGCTTGCCGCGAAACGGCGGCGAGCGATAGCGATAGGGCTTGGTCTCCAGCATATTGGCCATGCTCAGCGCCATGCCTCCGGAACCGCTGGCTTCATGGCCGCCCTCTTGGCCGCCGCACAGGAATTCCAGCGCCAATGCATACCACGGTGCAAGGTCCTTGCGCGTGATGGCCCAGCCGCTATGGGGAATCCACGGTCGCTCGAGGAAATCTTCTTCGTCGAGCGGCGCGCATACGCCATGCCAAAACGCTGTGCCGCCCCCGACTTCGAGCCCACGGCTGGTCGAAATGCCAAAAGGCCGACCGACGTTTTCGATGCGCACCGACGGTGGGTCGCGCCGCGACGCCATGATCGGCCCGGTTTCGATGAAGAGCACGTCGCGCCCGGCCCGCACCAGCGGGTGCGCGGCGGAGATCGCGCCCATCCCGGTGCCGATAATGCAGATATCCGCATGGAACGCCGCGTTTGCTGCAAGCTGCCTGCCATCGATGAGCATGGGTCACCATGAGCGATAAAATTGTTAGATTGCAATTTTGCACAGTGCAACTATCTATCCTAGGCTAAAACGAGGATTTGCTCAACAGACAATATTCCTTTGGCGAATCCAGCCTTGGTTCCAGCGCAAACTTCGCGCACTTGTATGTCTCTTCGCTCCATGGTCCATCCGGCCGTTATCTGCTACGCTTGCCCCACAAACAATGGAGACCGCACCATGCTGAACCAACCTATGCCCGGAATGACCGACACGCTCGAATTCGTCAAGAACCTGTGGGGCGGAATGAACATCCCCGGCGCCATGCACGGCATGGGCGGCATGCCGATGCCGGGCGCCGGCCTGTCGGTCGAAGACCTGGACAAGAAGATCGCCGACCTGAAGGCGGTCGAGTCCTGGCTCAATCTCAACCTGAGCATGCTGCGCGGCTCGATCCAGGCGCTGGAAATCCAGCGCGGCACGCTGGCCACGCTCAAGGCGATGGGCGACAGCATGGCCCAGGCCATGAACCAGACCGGCGCCGCCAGCGACGCCGCCATGGCGCCATTCGCGCAATTCTTTACCCAGGCGGCGGCCCCTGCCCCCACCTCGCCCGCGGCGGCCGCCGCGAAGCCAGCGGATACGCCGTCCGCGCCGCCTCCCGAGGCGCCGGTACCGCCGCAGGCCGGTCCCGAGCAGGCGACAGCGGCCGCCATGCCGGCCGCCGTCGCCTGGTGGAACCTGTTGCAAGACCAGTTCCGCCAGGCCGTGGCCAGCGCCATGCCGCCGGACGGCGCCGTCCATGCCGACAGGTCGGGCAACGCGCCGCCCGACGCCAGCGGCAGCCCCGCGGCCGGCGCGCCTACGGACGGCGCCGGCCGCGCCACGTCCGGCAAACCGCACGGCGCCGGCGCTGGCCCCCAGTCCAGCGTCCAGGATGGCGGCAGCCCTCCTGCGCCCGCCAGGCGCGGCACGCGCGGCAAGACCGACAAGGCCTAGTCCGCTCCAACCTTGATCTGGCCGCTGGCAGCGGTCGCCAAACCGTGCTGAACTGACCCGGCGGTCCGGCCTGCGCGGCCCTGTCCAGGCGCCGCGTCCAGCCGGAGGAGCGATGCTGCCGAGCGACCTGAGCCACCTGACGCCTTCGCAGGTCGACGATCTGCGCCGCAAGCTCGCCGCCGCCGGCTGCGCGCCGCCGCCCGGCGCGCGCACGCTCGCCGAATTGCAGGACGCCTTCGCCCTGCTGCGCAAGCGCCAAGGCTTGGCGCCCTCGGACAGGATCGATGCGGAACTGCTGCGCGCCCTCGATGCCGGCGCTGGCCACCTGTTCGGTGAGGTGCTGCGCGACGAACTCGACATGCTGCGTCCCGACGAGAGCCAGTCGCGCGGCGCCGCACTCGATGCCGCCCTGCCGCCCGACCGCGAGCGCCTCTTGCAGCGGGCCCACGGCGGCATGCTGACCGGCCTGGCCCTGTCCGGCGGCGGCGTGCGCAGCGCCACCTTCAGCCTGGGCGCCCTGCAGGCGCTGGCGCGCTGCGGCCTGCTGCGCCATGTCGACTACCTGTCGACGGTATCCGGTGGCGGCTTCGTCGGCGGCTGGCTGTCCAGGTGCCTGCATGCCAACGGCGGCGACATCGCCAAGGTGGAAGCCATGCTGGCGCCGCCGGCAGGCAGCGTTGAGGCGCCCGAGCTGCGCTTCCTGCGCCAGTACAGCAATTACCTGTCGCCGCAGGGCGGCATGTTCAGCGCCGACACCTGGACCCTGCTCGGCACTTATGTGCGCAATACGGGACTGAACCTGGCGATGCTGGTGGCCTGGATGTGCGCCCTGCTGCTGCTGCCGCGCTTTGCCGTATGGGCCGTGCACCGCGTGGTGACGCCGGGAGGACCCTGGTCGCACCTGGCCGACATCGCCTGGCTCCTCGGTGTGCTGCTGTTCCTGTGCGCCGTGTTTTGCATCGCGCTGTCGATCTCGAGCAAGCCGGAAAGCTCGCGCGGCAGGCGCCGCTTTCCACTGTCCCAGGGCGCGGTCCTGTGGTACATCAACCTGCCGCTGCTGCTGGCGGGCTTCCTCGGCAGCCTGGGGCTGTGGCGCCATGGCGGCGCGGCGCCATCGAGCTTCCTGCCGGCCCAGCTCACGGGCCGCTGGCACTGGCTGCTGGCCCCCGGCCTTGTTTATTTCATCGTCTGGGCCTGCGGCTGGTACCTGGCCCACGACCGCTCCAGTCCGTATCGCCGCAGCGGCTACACCATATGCGTGGCGGGCGCGGCCAGCGTGCTGCTGGTGCTGCTCAAAGCCGTCCGCGCCTTCGCGCCCGAGATCCTGGCGCTGCTGGCGCTGGACGCCGGCATGCTGTCGCTGCTGCTGTGCTGGACGGTCGGCCTGCTGCTGGTGCTGGCCGGCTGGCTGGCCATCTACACGCGGCTGCACGCCGATCCATCACAGCGCGACCTCACGCGCGCCGACCTGGGCGAAGGCCTGTCGCACTTCCTGTGCGCGATGGGCGCGCTCACGCTCGGCACCCTGCTGCTGCTGGCCGGCCTGGCGGTGCTGCCCGATCCCGCCAGCCAGCGGGTGCTGAACGACGCGATCGCCCTGTCCACCTTCGGCATGCCGCTGATGATGGCGCTGTTCGCCTCCACCATGACCCTGATGATAGGCCTGGTCGGCCGCCTGTACAGCGACGCCAGCCGCGAGTGGTGGAGCCGGCAGGGCGCCTGGACGGCGATCTTCGCCCTCGCCTGGCTGGTCGTGTACGGTGTCTGCTTCTTCTTTGCCCCGCTACTGCACTGGGCCTGGCTCACCTACGAGCCGTGGTCGAACCTGGGCACCCTGCTCGGCTGGCTGGCGATGACCGCCTTCGGGCTCAAGGCCGGCAGCGGCATGGCGACCGGCACCGGGAGCAGCCCCGCCCCGAAGCTCGAGCTGGTCGCGCGGCTGGCGCCCTATGTGTTCACGGTCGGGATCTTCGCCCTGCTCAGCAGCCTGGTACAGGCCGCGGTCGCGCTGCCCAGGGTGGATTGCCCCAAGGCGCGGCTGGCCTGCGTGCTGCGGGCCCACGCCGACGCCACCCTGGCCACCAGCGGCACCACCCTGCTGCTGGCCTTCGGCGCCTTCCTCGGCGCCGCCCTGCTGCTCGGCTGGCGGGTCGACATCAACAAGTTCTCGCTCTATATGCTGTACCGCAACCGCGTGGTGCGGGCCTGGTTCGGCGCCGGCAACCGCGCGCGCCAGCCGCATCCTTTCACCGGCTTCGACCCGAACGACGACATGCTGCTGGCCGAGCTGCGCTACGGGCGTCCCTACCCGATCGTCAACACCGCGCTGAACCTGGTCGGGGGCGCCGAGCTGGCCTGGCAGACGCGGCGCACCGCCGCGTTCGCGTTCACGCCGCGCTGGTGCGGCTACGAGCAACCCTCGCCGGCGGGAGACGGCGCGCCCTCCGGCTGCTACCGGCCGACCGACCAGTATGCCTCGCGCTCAGGCGTCGGCCTGGACGACGATGCCGGCGTACGGCTGGGTATGGCGGTGGCCCTGTCCGGCGCCGCGGCCAGCCCGAACATGGGCGCGCACTCCTCGCCCCCGCTGAACTTCCTGATGACGATGTTCAATGTGCGCCTCGGGCGCTGGTGCCCCAATCCGGCGCGCCGCGCCTGGACCAGCGCCTCGCCGCCGATCGGCCTGTTCAGCCTCTTGTCCGAGCTGTTCGGCCAGCTCGATGCGGATGCCGCCTACGTCCACCTGACCGATGGCGGCCATTTCGACAACCTCGGCATCTATGAGCTGGTGCGGCGCCGCTGCCGGCTGGTGATCGCGGTCGACGTGGGCAGCGATCGCCACCTCGCCTTCGAGGACCTCGGCAATGCGATCCGGCGCTGCGCCACCGGCCTGCACGTGCGGATCGACCTCGACGTCTCGCGCCTGGCGGCCGACACAGAACAGGGCATGTGCGGCGCCAGTTGCGCCGCCGGCAGCATCCGCTACAGCCTGGCCGACCGCGGCGCGACCGACGGTGTGCTCCTGTACGTCAAGCCGGCGATTGTCGGCAGCGAGAACGCCGACCTGCTCAACTACCGCAAGCTGCACCCCGACTACCCGCACGAGAGCATCGCCGACCAGTGGTTCAACGAAGCCCAGTTCGAAAGCTATCGCGCGCTGGGCGACCATATCGTCGAATGCGCGCTGGGCGAGGCGGCGCACGCCACCGCGCACGCGGGCGGCGAACAGGATATCGACGCGCTGTGCGTGCAACTGCTGCAGCGGCATGGCCCGGCGACGCGCGGCCGGCGCGCCTGATGAGTCAGCCGGCCGGTTGCGGCAGCGGCGCGCGGGCCGGCGCGGCGCGCACCGCCAGCAGCCGCTCCAGGCAGCCCAGCGCCAGCAGCGAAAACAGGACCGCGCTGCCCAGGGTCAGGCGATAGTCGTGGCCCGAGTGGTCGAGCAAGGGGCCGATGCAACTGGCGACCAGGGTGTTGGCGAAGGCCACCAGGATGTCCTTGGTCGAGTTATGGCGCACGAATTCCGCGCGCGGGAACAGCGCCATCGGCATCGCCGCCGCCGCCGCCGCCGTGAAGTAGGCACCGGAACAGATCACGTGGGCGACATAGAACAGACGGACGCTGGCGACGCCGTCGGCCAGCAGCCAGCCACCCAGCGCGATCAAGACATACGGCGCCATCATGGCGGCGGCCACGCGTACCGCGCCGCGGCAGTCGACCCGCCAGCCGATGACGAAGGCGCTGGCGATCGGCACCGCATACGCCAGCGCAGTCAGCTTCCCGAGTTCGGATTTCGACAGCCCCAGGTCGAGCGCGTAGTGCAGCGAAAAGGTATTGAACGGTATGAAGGTGACGGCGGCCAGCGTGAACGCGCCAAACGCCCACAGGTAGCTGCGCTGGCCGCAGCATTGGCGCAGCTGGAGGCGCGTCAGCGCCAGCCGCCAGCTGGCAGCGGCGTCGTGCGCTGAAGGCGCAGGGTAGTCGCCTTCGCGCACCATCAGGCACGTCAGTGGAATCGTCAGGCCGAAGATGAGGGCGATGGCGACCAGGATCTCGGCCAGCCAGGCTTCACTGAGCGCGAACAGCGTCATATTGAAACCGATCGCCACGCCCAGGCCGACCACGCGTACCGCGGCGTAGAAGCGCCCTGCCAGGCCGAAGGGAATCACGTCGGCCACCAGTCCGGCGAACAGCGCCATGGTGGTCATGGCGGCGGCGTCGAACACGGTCCAGAACAGGCAGAACAAGCCCAGCTCGAGCGCGCGCAGCCCCGGCGCCCAGGTGTCCAGCAGCTGTTCGCGGCGATAAACGAAGCGTGGCTGCTGTCGATCGGCGAAGAAGCCGGCCCGCTGCGCACCAATGTCGCGATCCACAAGGTCAACGAATGGTACGTCGGCGACGGCTGGATCAGGATGGCGAATCGCTCCACTTCGATTACTACAGCTCCTTCGTGATGTATCCGATGCTGCTCGAAATCCTCGAAGTGCTCGAACGGCATAATGCGCCATTCTGGAAGGGCAAGCCGGCCGAGCTGCGCGCCCAGGCCTTGACACGCACGCAGCGCTATTGCGCGCACCTGGAGCGCTTCATCTCGCCGCAGGGCACCTTCCCGCCGATCGGCCGTTCGCTCGCCTACCGTAGCGCCGCCTTCCAGCCGCTGGCCCTGCTGGCCTGGCGCAAGCAGCTGCCGCAGACCTTCCCCGAAGGCCAGGTGCGCGCGGCGATGCAGGCGATGCACAAGGCCCTGTACACCGATCCGGGCAACTTCATCAGGGAGGGCTGCCTCACCATCGGCTTCGTCGGCTTCGTCGGCCACCAGCCGGCGCTGGCCGACTGGTTATTTCAACAACGGCAGCATGTACATCGCCTCGGCCAGTTCCTGGCGCTGGGCCTGCCGGCGGACGATTCCTATTGGACCAGCCCGTCCCAGGACTGGATGCAAAACAAAGCATTCGGCGGCGCGGCATTCCGCAAGGATTATCCGGTCGATTATTGAGTGGCGCGACGGCGTCCTCCCGCCGATGGGGGAGCGCCTCCCGCTTGACCTCGTGGCGGCTTCGGCGGATAACGGCGATATGAAACGTCGACTGCACATGCCATGACCACCGTGAGCGTGGAGGAAATCGCCGGTGCGCTGCGCCGGCGCGAATTCATCCTGTACTACCAGCCCAAGGCCTCCCTGACCAGCAACCGGATCGTCGGCGCCGAGGCCCTGGTGCGCTGGCCGCGCGCGGACGGCACGGTGCTGCCGGCGGCGGCCTTCATCGGGCCCATCGAGCGTGCCGGCCTGCTCAAGGACCTGACCCGGCAACTGCTGCCGCAGCTGATGCATGACCTGGTCGAGAGCGGCCTGGCCGTGCGATGCCGGGTGTCGTTCAACGTCTGTTCGTGCGACCTGGAACACAGCGTCATAACCGGCATGATCCTCGACGCCATCGTGCGCGGTCGTCTGCCGCCGACGGCGCTCGAACTCGAGATCACCGAGACCCAGGCCATGCAGGCCGCTCCCTGCGTGCTGTACAACGTGCAGGCGCTGACCGAGGCCGGGATCGGGCTGGCGATGGACGACTACGGCATCGGCTACTCGAGCATCGACACGCTCAGCCAGTGGCCGTTCACGACCATCAAGCTGGACCAGGGCATCGTCGTGCGCATGCTCGATTCGCCCAAGAACGCGACCATCGTCCGCTCCTCGATCCGGCTCGGTCACGAACTCGGGCTGGAAGTGGTGGCCGAGGGCGTCGAGACGGCGCCGCAACATGATTTTCTGGTCGAAGCCGGCTGCGGCGTGGCCCAGGGTTTCCTGATCAGCCGCGCCTTGCCCCTGGACGCATTCAAGGCGTTCTGCGCGGTCGCCAGCACGTGCCGCGGCCTGCCGGTCGGCCTGGTGCACATGGCGATCGTCGATCATGTGCAGTGGCGGCGCCAGCTGGCCAGCTTCGCGATCCGGCGCGCCGCCCTGCCGCCGGATGCGCCGCTACGCCAATCGGGTGGTCATCCGCCCCTGTGCTTCACCAAGTGCGCACTCGGCCGCTGGTATTTCGGCGAGGGCCGCTTTTTCGCGGGCACGCCGATGTACGGCGCGCTCGACGCGCCGTACCGCAGGCTGCACGAGATCGGCGTCCGCATCGTCGAGCGCATCCGCGCGGGCGCGGGCCAGGCCGACATCGCGCCGCTGATGCGCGAGCTCAAGCAGGTGTCGCTGATCCTGATCGGGCTGCTCGAAGACATCGAGGATGCCGGCTTCGAGACCTTGTTCACGCCGCAGGCAACCACCCCCTCCAGCAGGCCGCAAGCCGTTCCCGCAGCATAGGCGGCAGCGCCTGGGCTGCTGCCTGAAAGGTCGTGACCGCAAGCGGCGCCGCATGCGCGTCCGGCGCGACGGCGGCATCCCAGCGCACGCCATGACGCGCGAACAATGCGGCGACGGCGGCGCGCTCGAAACCTCCGCGCGCGACCGCGCGGTCGAGCGCCCGAAACGCCTCTTCCACGGCACCGGGCCAGAGCGCCACGCCCACCATGGCTGGCTGGCCGCCATGCTGGGCGACACGGTGGGCGGTACCCGGTACGACCAGGACCGCCTGACCGGTTCGCACGAGCGGGCCCGGCCCGGCGCCCGAGAGCAGGGTCAGTTCACCCGCCAGCGCCACCACCAGCTTGGTCTCGTACGCATGCGATAGCGGGAAGTTCACGCCGCGCGGCGGGAGTGCGAAACGCAGCGCCGTGCCGGCTCCGTCGACTTGCCGCTGCGGCACGTCGATATGCACCGGGTACCCGCCTGGATACAGGATCAGTTCATCGTTCATGCGGGCATTCTAGGGCCGGGCTGCGCCCGCAAGAACGACGCGTTCGTCAACACAGCCTTTCGCCGCCAGAAAGAATCTCGTAGCGCCGCCTTCAGGGACGCGAAGGCGCGGCTTCGTTCTTTCCGGCCTCGTGCGCCGTCAACGCGGCCGGCTCGGGCTCCGATTCCGATTCCGGCCGAGGCCGCAACGCCGTCAACTGCTCCATCAGCTGCGCAAAGCGCTGCTGGCCCGGTTGCAGCCGGTCGACGTGCTCCAGCGCCTGACGGGCCTCGAGCTCGAGCTCTGGATCGTAGCCCTGCTGCTGCATGGCCGAGATCAGGATCTGCACGGCGTTGAAGAGCACCCTGACATTGTCCGGCAGCCGCTCGCGCGCCGTGCGCATCCATTTGACGGCATCGGGCAGCTTGCCGGTCTTCCACAGCACCACGCCCTGGTTCATCAAGTCCACCGCCTCCTTGCGCGCGGTGCGGATGATGAGCGCCCCTTCGTCGGACAGGCGCGCGCGGTCGAAGATCTTCTGGACCTCGTCCTGCAACAGGTTGTTGTCGTGGTTATTGCGAATCACATGGGCCAGCACCTCGTTCGGCGTGCCCTTGACGCCGACCGCGAACAGCAGGGTCGCCATCTCGATGCAGATCGCGGTGCCGGGCCGCCTGGGATCGGCCTGCAGCATCGCATCGAGCTCGTCGCCGGCACGGCGCGCGTTCGGGTAGTCGCCGCTCTCGTGGTAGACGTGGCCTTCGATGATCTTCGCGCGCAGCACCATCTGTTCGTGGTCGCTGCCGAATTCGCGCTGGGCCAGCAGCAGCAACTGCAGCGCATCCTTGATATTGCCCTTAAGCCCGCACACCCGCGCCAGGCCCAGGTAATCATCGGGAGCCTTGCGGATCGAATACTCGCCGATGACCAGGCATTTGCGGAAGGCCTTCTCGGCCATCGGCACGTTCCCCAGGCGCAGCGCGGCCTGGCCCAGGTGGCGCTGGCGCGGCACCGAGTTGGGCGACAGCTTGGTCGCGCGCTCGAGTACCGCGGCGGCTTCCTCGTGCTGGCCCATGCCCTGGTAGGCGCTGGCCAACTGGTCATAGGCGTCGATGTAGTGACGGTTCTCGGCGATCACGGCCTGGAACATCTGGCGCGCCTGCTCGAAATCGCCGTCGGCCATGCGGATCTTGCCCAGGCCCGCGCGCGCCCAGTGGTATTCGCGCTGGGCCAGCACCTTTTCGTACACCTCGCGCGCGCGCGCCGGCTGGCCGCCGCGTTCGAGCATGCGCGCCTTCATGCGCAGCAGCTCGATCTCGTGCACCCGGTTGGCGGCGATCTGTTCGTCGCACAAGCGCGCCGCGCGCCGGTAGTCCTTCTCGATGAAGGCCTGGTCGATCAGGCGGAAGATCTGCTTGCGGCGCCACACCCGGTTCAGGCGTGTGAGCAGCACGCCCTCGGTGATCGGCTTGACAAGGTAGGCGTCGGGTTGGTGTTCGGCCGCGCCCATCACCGACTCCACGCTCTTCTCGGCCGACACCATCACGAACACGGACGACGGCATCAGGAGCTGGCGCATGCGCGCTTCTTCGAGCACCTGCTGCCCATTCTTGCCCTCGCCCAGGTTGTAATCGCACAGCACCACGTCATAGCGCAGCTTGTTCAGCAGGCCCATGGCCTCTCCGCCGCTGGACGCCTGGTCGATGTTGCGCGCGCCCAGGCTGCGCAGGCCTTCGCGCAACAGCTGGCGAATGCCGACGAAGTCGTCGACGATCAGGTATTGCTTGCTGGCCCAGTCGATCTCTTCGAGCACCTTGGGCGTGGTCAGGACGGCAGCGGATGCCGGCGCCGCGGCCTTCGGGTCCGGCCTGGCGAGATTGACAGGGGTGGTCATGGCAAGGTCAGGATGAAGCAGCCGCCGCCGAGCAGGCCACCGTTCTCGAGGCGCACGGCGCCATGGCGCTCGCGGTGGCGGTGCATGCGCGCCACCTCGCCCGAGAAGTACAGGCCCAGGCCGGCGCTATTGGTCAAAAAATTGACGCCGCTATGGCCACTGCCGGGCGTGCCGGCCGCCAGCAGCGCGGGCGGGAAGCCGGCGCCGTTGTCCTCGACCCGGATCTCGAGGTCGCCGTCGCGCGAGCGCGCCGCCAGGCGGATGCGGTCGCGCGTGTAGTGCAGCGCGTTGTTGACGGCGTGCGAGACCACGCCGACGATCAGGTCTTCGTCGACGTGGGCGATCAGCTCGGGATCGACGTCGAGTTCCAGCGTGACGCCGCGCGACTCGAGCAGCACGCGCTCGAGGGCCACCACCTGCTCGACCAGCTGGCCCACTTCGAGCGGCTGGACGTCGAACGGATACCCGGGCGTGCCGACCTGCTTGTAGAGCGCCAGCAGCTGCATCAGGTTGTCGTTCAGGCGCCGCGTCTGGTACAGCATCTGCGCCATCTGTGAGTACGCCTTCTCGGTCTCGGGCGAGGCGCCGTCAAGCAGGCGCTCCAGCGTGCCGGACAGGACGCTGATCGAGTTCTTCATGTCATGGGCGGTGGACGCCAGGAACAGGAACAGCTCGGGAGAATGTGGTGAGTCTTCCATCCGGACAGGCCCCCCTTGGCCAAAAAAGTTGCTACTCGTAAATTATACCCGTGGGACTGCGGTAGTTTTCCCTTCGGATGCCTGTTGCGTGCGTACGTTTGCGACAACGCAACAGTCAAGGACCGATATCGGTGGCGTTCGGTGCCGGATGACGGGTATGGCGACGTGCACGCAGCACGAAGCGCGCCGGATCGAGGGCATCGACCAGGGCCATCTCGAGCGGCAGCGGCTCGCCCTCCAGCTGGGCGGCCAGCAGTTCGGCCGCCAGCGGCGCCCAGATCAGGCCGCGCGACGCATAGCCCAGCAAACCGTACAGGCCCGGATGGCGCGGCACGTCGCGCAGGCGCTCGGTGGCGCCCGCGGCGGCGAAGTCGGGCAGGCGGCCGACCAGTGGCAGGCGGTCCGGCGCCACGCAGCGAAAGCCTACCCTGCCCGCCAGCGGCGCACCTAGCGCGGCTTGCGGATCGGACACCAGGGCGCGCAGGCGCGCCACGTTTTCTTCCTGGCTGGCGGTGCGCAGCTGCGGATCGGCGTCGAGGTCATAGGTCGCGCCGGCGCAGGTGACGCCATGGGCGGAAGGCGTCAAGTAGGCTTCGCGGCACAGCACCAGCGGCAGTTGTGGCGCGTGCTGCGGCGCCAGGTGCGTCACCTGGCCGCGCAGCGCCTGCAGCGGCAGGTCGGCGCTCTGCGCCACGTGGCGGGCGCCGGCGCCGCTGGCCAGCACCACGGTCGCCGCCTGGCCTATGACAGCGCCCTCGGCGCCGCGCGCCAGCCATGCGTCGCCGCGGCGCTCCAACCGCACATCGCCGGCATCGAAGCGCCGCGTCAGGAGCGCACCGCAGGACGCCAGCAGCGCCTCGCATACACTACCCGGACGGGCCCAGCCGCCTTGCGGGAACAGCCAGCCGCCGTCTGGCGCGGGCAGGCCAAGCAGCGCTTCGGCATCGGATTGCTCGAGCCAGAGCGCAAAGTCGGGCGGCACCCTGCCCTCGCCCGCGATCGCGCGCGAGACGGCCGCGTGGCCGGCGTCGCGCGACAATTGCAGCACGCCGCACTGGGCGCCGTCGAAGGCGCGGCCGATGCCGCCCAGCTGCTCCCACAGGCGCAGGGCGTACAGGTAGGCGGCGCGCGCCAGGCGGGTCGGGATATTGTCATCGCGCGAGAGCAGCGGCATGAAGATGCCTGCCAGGTTGCCCGATGCTTCCATCGCCACCTGCGGGTGGCGCTCGATGAGGTCCACCCTCCAGCCGCGCGCACACAGGCGCGCCGCCGCGGCGCAGCCGGCCACGCCGGCGCCCAGCACCAGTGCGTGCCGGTCCGGGTCGAGCGTCGATGGCAGGCGCGGCTTGCGGGTCGAAAAGGTCGCGCCGTCGCCATCGAAGGCGAAACCCTGGAGCGCGAGGGCCGCGCGCTGCCCGGCATCGAGTCCGCGCGACTCCAGCCGGGCGCCGAGCGCCGTCAGGCGCGCCAGCGGGCGGACGAAATGCGTGCCCTGAGCGCCATGCAGGTAGATGAAATCGGGATGGGCGTTCAGCTCGGCCAGTGCGGTTTCCAGGGGCGCCGCGATCAGGTCGAGCGTTAGTCCCTGATCCGCCTGCGGGATACGGTGAAAGCCTGGCTGCAGCCTGTCGGTGCGCGCCACCACATGCAGGCGCGCGGGACGCTGCGGGTCGGCGCGCCAGGCGTCGACCACTGCGTCGACATGGCGGCCGTCGCTGTCGAAGACGGTGTAGCGCACACGGCCGCGCCAGTGGTCCTGCAGGTTCATGTCAACGCCGCCTGCTGCGGCAGTGGCATTCGCGGTCGTGGTCGTCCACCAGGCCGATGCCCTGCATATAGGCGTAGATGATGGTCGAGCCGACGAACTTGAAGCCGCGCTTGGCGAGGTCTTTCGAGATGCGGTCGGACAGCTCGGTGCGCGCCGGACGGGCATGGTCCGGCCAGTCGTTCACGATCGGCGCACCGTCCACGAAGGCCCACAGGTAGGCGTCCAGCGTGAGGCCCTGCTCGCGCAGCGCCAGGTAGGCCTTGGCGTTGGTGATCGCGGCGGCGACCTTCAGGCGGTTGCGCACGATGCCGGGGTTGGCAAGCAGCTCGGCCTTCTTGTCATCGTCATAGGCCGCGATCCTGTGCGCATCCCAGCCGTCGAAGGCGGCGCGGTAGGTGTCGCGCTTGTTCAGGATCGTTTCCCACGACAGGCCGGCCTGGGCGCCTTCGAGATTGAGCATCTCGAACAGCGTGTTCTCGTCGTGGCACGGCACGCCCCATTCGTTGTCGTGATAGGCGATGTAGCGCGGGTTGGCCATATTGGCCCAGGAGCAGCGCCTGACCGTCATCGCGCCGCTCCCTGCCTGGCGACGTGCAGGCAGGCCAGGACCTCGTCGGTGCGGCCAGCTGCCACTACCTCGGCTGGCGTGCGTCCGTCCAGTGCCGCCAGCGGGGCCTTCATCCAGCCATCGGCGACATCGTCATTCCCGAGGACTTTGCGGGCCTCGTGCATGACGGCGTAGTAGGCCTGCGCCTTGCGCGAGTGGGCGTCGAAGCGCGCCTGCAGGGCGACGATGGATTCGGGGGAAAGTCGGTCGGAATCGGTCATGGCGTCGGTTCTTTGGTCGAGACCGCATCATACCCCGCCCCGACCGGACGATCGAGGAACACCGCGCCGGCGCTGTCTTCGCCGAGCACGTCGGCGGGATTGCGCAGCGGGCAGTCGGTCAGAGACAGGCAGCCGCAGCCGATGCAGGTATCGAGTTCGTCGCGCAGCCGCTGCAGCCGCGCGATACGCTCGTCGAGTTCCGCGCGCCAGCCGGCGCCGAGCACCCGCCATTCCCTTGCGCTGATGGTGCGGCCTTCCGGCAGCCCGGCCAGGTTTTCGCGGATCGTCTCGAGCGGGATCCCGGTGCGCTGCGCCACCTTGATGATGGCGATATGGCGCAGCACCTCGCGCGCATAGCGGCGCTGGTTGCCGTCGGTGCGCCAGCCCTTGATCAGGCCTTTCGATTCATAGAAATGGATGGTGGACACCGCCACCCCGCTGCGGCGCGCCACCTCGCCCACGGTGAGGGCTTTCTTGTCGGGATCGATCGTCATCGCGCGTTACCTCAAGTTTAGTCGAGATTCTAGCGCGTTTTCCGCCGTCCATCACCGCGAGGCGACTTCCCCGGCTCAGTGCCCACGCACCTCCGCATCGATCTTCGAATGCGCCGCCGTATCGCGCATGAACCAGCACACCACCAGCGTGCAGGCGATCACGCCCGTGACATACCAGTAGAAGCCCGATTCCATATCGACCGACTTGAACCACAGCCCGACGTACTCCGCCGTTCCACCAAAGATGGACACCGCGAACGCATACGGCACACCGACGCCGGTGGCGCGGATCGAGGCCGGGAACATCTCGGCCTTCACCAGCGCATTGATCGAGGTGTAGCCCGACACGATGATCCAGGCGCAGGCGATCAACCCGAACGCTTCCCATGGACCGCTGGCATGGCGGATCGCCGTCAGCAAGGGCACGGTGAAGACCGTGCCAAGCAGCGCGAAGCCCACCAGCAGCGGGCGGCGGCCGATGCGGTCGGACAGCGCGCCATACAGTGGCTGCAGGCACATGGCGAACAGCAGCGAGGCCGCCGAGACGGCCGTGGTCTGCGCGTCGGTCAGGCCGACCGACAGGCGCAGGAACTTCTGCATGTACACGGTGTAGACATAGAACGCGAGCGTGCCGCCCATGGTCAGGCCGACCACCAGCAGCACTTCCTTCGGATGCTGGGCCAGTTGCTTCAGGCCACCCATCGGCCTGGCTTTCTTGCGTGCGTTCTCGAACGACTGGGTTTCGGGCATATCGTGGCGCATCATCAGGGCGACCAGCGCCAGCAGCGCGCCGCACACGAAGGGAATCCGCCAGCCCCAGGCGCGCAGCTGTTCGTCGGTGAGCAGGAAGTGCTGCAGCACCAGCAGCAGGACCAGGGCCAGCAGCTGGCCGCCGATCAGCGTCACATACTGGAAACTGGCGTAGAAGCCGCGGCGCTTCGAGTCCGCCATCTCGGACAGGTAGGTGGCGCTGGCGCCGTATTCGCCGCCCAGGCTCAGGCCTTGCAGCAGGCGCGCCAGCAGCAGGATGCAGGGCGACAGGATGCCGGCGGTGGCATAGGTCGGGGCGCAGGCGATCAAGAGCGAGCCGGCGCACATCAGCAGCACCGAAGCCATGAGCGCCACCTTGCGGCCGTGGCGGTCGCCCAGGTGGCCGAACAGGATGCCCCCGATCGGGCGCACGAAGAAGCCGAGGGCGAAGATGCCGGCGGTCGACATCATCTGGGCCGTGGGATCCTGGGCCGGGAAGAAGGAACCGGCGAAGTAGAGGGCGAAGGCCGCGTAGCAGTAGAAATCGAACCACTCGACCAGGTTGCCGGCCGAGCCGACGAAGATGGCGCGCAGGCGCGAGGCGGAAATGGGTTCGGCGGCCTGCAAATTGGGGGCGGCCGCTTGCGGGCGGGCGCCGGCGGCCGGATTGCCGATGGTTGTCGTCATTGGGTGTCTCCTCTGTCAGGGACCCCATTGTCGACACCGGCGAAAGCCCGCACATCCGCAATATTGGCGCGCCTCCTTCCGTAAAAATACGGAGGAAGCCGCATGACGCCCGTGCAACTGCTATTGTTGGCTATTTTTGGCCAAGGACTATTCGATGCCATCCTTGCTCAAACGTCATCCCTGGCGCAGCTTGCTGATCGCGGTCATGGCGCCGGCGCTGATCTTCGCCTCCAGCTACGTCGTCGAGCAGCGCGAGCTGCAGGCCAAGATGGACGCGCTGCACCAGGCGACGGCCGCGCACGTGCTGGGCCTGCGCGGGCTGGTGGAAAAGCACGATTTCTTGCCGCATGCGGCAGCGCGCCATCCCGACGTGCAGCGCCTGCTGCAGGCGCCCGGCGACGCGGCCCTGCAGGCGCGCGTGAATGCGTATTTCGCCGACCTGCAGACGACGACCGGCGCCGCCGCGCTGTTCCTGGTCGACCGCGAGGGCTTGACCATCGCCGCCAGCAATTGGAACCTGCCGTCGAGCTTTGTCGGCGAATCGTACCGCCAGCGCCCCTACTTCGAGGATGCGGTGGAAGGACGCCGCGGTGTGTTCTTCGGCGTGGGCCTGACCACCGGCCAGCCCGGCCTGTTCATCGCGGAACCCGTACGGGACAGGAACGCCATCAGCGGCGTCATGGTCGTCAAGATCAGCCTCGACGCGCTGGAACAGACCTGGCGCCACGGCGCCAATCCGGTAGTCGTGCGCGACAGCCGCGGCGTCGTGTTCCTGAGCGGCGTGCCGGAGTGGCTGTTCCAGAGCGTCGCGCCGGTTTCCTCGCTGGACGCGGCCTGGATCACCGACCATGGCCAATATGGCATGCGGCGCCGCTTCGATGTCCTGCCCTGGACCATCCAGCTGCGCGACGATGTTCCTGGCTTTTTCCTCAGGGCGAGCGTGGGCGGACGGCCGCGCGACTATCTCGCGCTGGATACGCCCTTGCCCGGGCTGGGCTGGACCCTGACCGTCACCGAAGACATGCGCGAAGTGCGCACGGCGCGGCGCCTGGCGCTCGCCCTCGGCACGCTGGCGGTGGCCCTGCTGCTGCTCGGCGTGTCGTACTGGCGGCTGCGCGAACGGCGTTACGCCGAACAGCAATCGGCGCGGCTCGAACTCGAACACCGGGTCGAGGAGCGTACCCGCGACCTCCAGCAGGCGCATGCGTTTCGCAAGGCAATGGAGGATTCCCTGCTAGTCGGCATGCGTGCGCGCGACCCGGAAGGCACGATCATCTACGTCAATCCGGCCTTGTGCGCCATGGTCGGCTACAGCGCCGATGAACTGCTGGGCTGCCGGCCGCCCTACCCCTACTGGCATCCGGACGACCTGGAAAAACAGGCGCGCGAAAGCGACGACGCCCTGCAGGGCCGCGCCGCGCCGCACGGCTTCGAATCGCGCCTGCGCCACAAGGACGGGCACGACGTGCTCACCATGGTGTACACCGCGCCTCTCATCGATGCCGACGGCGTGCACCGGGGCTGGATGAGTTCGATCGTGGACATCACCGCGCAAAAGCAGGCCGAGGCGCGGCAACGCGACCAGGAACTGCGCCTGCAGCGCAGCGCGCGGCTGGCCAGCGCCGGCGAGATGGCCTCGACCCTGGCGCACGAACTCAATCAACCCTTGATGGCGCTGTCCAATTTTGCGCTCGCTTCGCGCGCACTCGCCGCCCGCGGCGATGCGGCCATGCTGACCGGGGCGCTCGACGACATCGTCGAGCAGTCGCGCCGCGCAAGCGAGATCGTCAAGCGGGTGCGCGCGATGATCAACCCGCAGCGCGCCGACTATGCGACCCTCGTCATCGGCACCGTGATCGACCATGTCGAGGCGCTGCTCAAGCCCGAACTGACCGGCCAGGCAGTGCTGCTGCGCCTGATGCTGGAAGACCCGGCCGTCAAGGTGCGCGGCGACCGGGTCCTGCTCGAGCAGGTGCTGGTCAACCTGATCCACAACGCGGCGCAGGCGATGCACGACCAGCCGCGCCATCGGCGCCGCATCGTGCTGGCCACGCGCCGGGTCGCGCAAGGCGTGCAGGTTGCCGTCAGCGACCAGGGGCCGGGGATCCCCCCAGAGCAGCTCGAACAGATCTTCGCCCCCTTCTTCACCACCAAGCCCGATGGCCTCGGCCTGGGGCTGAACATCTGCCGCACCATCATCGAAGCCCATGGCGGATCGATGACGGTCGCGAACGGCGCCGATGGCGGCGCCACATTCTCATTCATCCTGCCCATCGTCCCATGAAAGATTCCACTCTCACACTCTACGTCGTCGACGACGACGAAGCCCTGCGCCGCTCGCTGCTGCTCCTGCTGTTCTCGCAAGGGCTGGCGGTGCAGGCATTCGACTCCGGCGAAGCATTCCTCGATGCGGTCGACCCGGGCCAGCCGGGCTGCGTGATCCTCGACCTGCGCATGGGCGGCATGAGCGGCCTGGCGGTGTTCGAGCGCCTGCGAGCGGCGCACAGTCCGCTCGTGACCGTGTTCCTGTCGGGGCACGGCGACATTCCCATGGCCCTCGAGGCGGTGCGCAGCGGCGCCTGGGACTGGGTGGCCAAGCCGGACACCCAGCAATTGCTGGACAAGCTGCCGGCCGCCATCGCCGAAGCCCGCGCGCGCGGTCAGGCCGACCGCTCATGGGAAGAACTCACGCCGCGCGAGCGCGAAGTCGCGCGCCTGGTCGGCCTGGGGCAGCCGAACAAGGAAATCGCCCGGCTACTGGTGCCGCCATGCAGCCCGCGCTCGGTCGAGACGCACCGCGCCAACATCTTCCACAAGCTGCAGTGCGCCAACGACAACGAACTCGGACGCTGGCTGGCGGCTTACCCGTGGCTGCGCTAAGCTGCTATCGACGCGGCCACTGCCCCTCGATCACCTGCGCCAGCGCCGCGACGCCCTGCCGGATCGCATCTGGCCGCACCGCCGAAAACCCGAGCAGCAAGCCTGGCGCGACCGCGCATTGCGCCGTGGCGGCGGCATTCGCGTAATACCCGAGCGGCCGCAGCTCGATGCCGGCTTCCATTGCCGAGCGCGCGACGCTCGCCTCGTCCGGGACGCGGCCCTCGCGATCCGGCCTGAAATGCGTGCACAGGTCGAGCCCCACGTCGGCCGGCCCGCAGGCCAGGCGCTCGCCCAGCCGGTCTGCCAGCGCATCCATCAAGGCCGTGCGCCGTTCGGCATAGGCGTCGCGCGTGCGCCGGATATGGCGCACGAAGTGGCCCTCGGCGATGAAGTCGGCCAGCACCGCCTGCGGCAGCATCGCGTGATGCATGTCGACCACCGCCTTGGCCCGCGCCAGCGGCTCGGCCAGCGCCGGCGGCGCCACCACGTAACCCAGGCGCAGCGCCGGGAACAGCACCTTCGAGAGGGTGCCGACGTAGACCACGCAGCCGGCGCGGTCCAGGCTCTGCATCGAGGCCAGCGGCGGGCCGGTGTAGCGGTATTCGCTGTCGTAGTCGTCCTCGATCACCCAGGCACGATTGGCCGCGGCCCAGCGCAGCAGCTCGAGCCGGCGCGCCAGGCTCATGGTCGCGCCCAGCGGCAGCTGGTGCGACGGCGTCGCAAATACCAGGCGCGCGTCGGGATAGTGCTTCGCCCCATACGCGACATCCATGCCCTCGTTCGTCACCGGCACGGTGCGGATGCGCGCGCCGGCGACCTGCATCGGCGCGCAGGCGCCCTGGTAGCCGGGCGACTCGACCCAGACCTCGTCGCCCGGCGCCAGCAGCAGCTGGGCCAGCAGATACAGCGCCTGTTGCGAGCCCGAGGTGATGACGATTTGCTCCGGCGTGCAGACCACGCCGCGCGAGGCGCGCAGGTAGGCGCACAGCAGCTCGCGCAGCGGCGCATAGCCGTTCGCGGGACCATAGCCGAGATAGGGGCCGCGATGGTGCGGCTGGCGCAGGTGGCGCGCTTCCAGCTTGCGCCACAGGTCGAAGGGGAACAGCTCCAGCCCCGGCATGCTGGGGCGAAAGGCGCGCACCGGACCTTCATACAGGCGACTGCGGCCCATGACGGTCGCCAGCGCCGCGCCGCGTTCGGGAAGCGCGCGCAGCAGCCCGGGGGACGCGGGCGCCTGGCGCGCCAGCGGCAGCGCCTCGTCGACAAACGTGCCCTGCCCCACGCCGCCGCGCAGATAGCCTTCGCTGGTGAGCTGGTCGTAGGCCGCCAGCACGGTCTGGCGCGACACGCCGAGCTGGCGGCACAGCGCGCGCGTGGCCGGCAGTCGCGCGCCGGGCGCCAGCGCGCCTCGCAGAATGGCGTCCTTCAAACGGGCATACAGCTGGCGAAACAGCGCGACATCGCTCGCTCGGTCCAGGGGTGCGCTGGCGATCAGGTCGTGGACATGCATGATGGATGGCGACAAATTGGTCTGCCCATCTTCCACGGAATTGGCTATTTCGGCAAGCCAAGTTGCGGTCTAAGATGCAGGGCTCGAACAACACGATCGTGAGCCCCGCATGAAACGATTCCATGCCCGCATCACCTGGGAACGCGCCGGCCAGGGCGTCCTCGATGGACGCTACAGCCGCGCCCACGCCTGGCGTTTCGATGGCGGCGTGAGCGTGCCGGCGTCTTCTTCGCCCCTGTCGGTGCCGCTGCCGATGTCCGACCCGGCGGCCGTCGATCCCGAGGAAGCGCTGGTGGCGGCGACGTCGAGCTGCCACATGCTGTTCTTCCTGTCGCTCGCGGCCCAGCGCGGCTATATCGTCGAGCGCTATGACGATGCGGCGTGCGGCCTGCTCGACACGAATGCCGCCGGCCGCATGGCGATGGTGCGCATCGAGCTGCGTCCCGCCATCGCCTTCGCCGGCGCGCGCCAGCCCGACGCGCGGGAGCTGTCGGCCATCCATCACCTGGCGCACGAGCGCTGCTACATCGCCAATTCGCTCAACACCGAGATCGTCGTCCTGGAGACCCGCTAGATGTACTGTCCTTCCCGCTTCGCGCAAGCCGACGCAGGCCTGCTGCGTGCCCTGATCACCGACCATCCGCTGGCCGTGCTGGTCACGCAGGACGACGGCAGGCCGGACGCCGACCACCTGCCCTTCGTCCTGATGCCGGAGGAAGGCGTGCTGCGCGCCCATGTGGCGCGTGGCAATCCGGTGTGGCGGCGCGCCGGGCAGCAGGTGCTGGCGGTGTTTCGCGGGCGCTCCGGCTACGTGACGCCTGACCGTGTGGAGAAGGCCGAGAATGGCGGCCGCGTGGTCCCGACCTGGACGTATGACGTGGTGCACGTGCACGGCCGGTTGCGCGCCATCGAGGATCCGGACTGGCTGCGCGCGCTGGTCGAGCGCCAGACCGACCGCCAGGAAGCGGCGTACCCAGACCCGTGGTCGGTCGACGACGCGCCGCCCGACTATACGGCCAAGTTGCTGGCGGCGATTGTCGGCATCGAGATCGCGATCGAGCGCATCGAGGGGAAATGGAAGACCGAGCCGCCGCCGCGGGTGGCAACGGCCCAACTCGCTTAGGAGAGCGAGCATTTCCCCCGGCAAGGAGTGCCGGGGAAACCAGACATTTTGCTTAGTGGCTCGAACCGGTGTGGCCGGCGGTGTTCGAGCTGCCGGTGCTGCCGCTGCTGCCGCTGCTGCCGGATTTACCCTGCGCCAGTTGCTCGGCATGCTTCAGGTGTTCCTGGACGACCGGGATCATCTTGTCGACCTGGCCCTTGACGTCAGCATCCTTGGCGGCTTTCGACGCCTTTTGCAGCTTGGCCAGGGTCTCCTTGTGCGCACCAAGGCCGCCCTGCTTGACATAGGTCTTGTCGAAGGCGTCACCCGACATTTTCTCGAGCTTGGCCGACATGGCCTTGTGCTTTGCGTCGAGCTCGGTCGGCAGGGTCACGCCTTTCGACTGGGCCAGGGTCTGCACTTCGGTCAGCGCCTTGCCGTGGTCGTCGACCATCTTTTGCGCGAAGGCCTTCACCTCGGCGTTCTGGCTCTTGCTTTGCGCCAGCTTGCCCATTTCGACTTCGGCCATGTTCGACATGCCCATGTCCATGATCGCCTTGCGGTCGGCGCTGGCAAGCTTGGCGGCGCTGCTGCCGGTGGCCGCAGTGCTGCTGGCACCGGACTGCTGGCCCGCCTGGGTCGATTGGCTCGTCTGCGCGTGGGCGCTGACGGCGCCGAACATGGCTGCGGCAACCGATACCGCCATCAGGCGTTTGATCATTTGATTTTGCATTTTTGCTCTCCGTTGAAATAGTTGGATGAGCGAAGTGTAGCCTTGCGTGTTCAAGACTAGCGCGCGTTAGCCGATAAGCAACTTTTAACAAAAAGCCAGCCCCGTCGGGCTGGCTTTCAAGGCAAACACTGCCGGTCAGCGGAAGCTGAGCGTCGCCGTCAGATCACCCGGCGGCCGCGCGCCGCGCGCCGCGAACGCGGCGTTACGCGACGCCAGGCCCTCGAGCAGCGGCAGGTCGTGCAGGCGCGTGATGAAGCGCAGGATCGAGGTCGTGTCGTAGAAATTGTGGTCCACCGCGCCGCGCTTGGCGTGCGGCGACACGACGATCGCCGGGATGCGCGAGCCCGGGCCCCAGCGGTCGCCCTGCGGCGGCGCCACGTGGTCCCACCAGCCGCCGTTTTCGTCGAAGGTGATCACCACCACCATGTCCTTCCACTGCGGCGATTTCTTCAGGTGCTCGATGATATTGGCCACGTGGGCGTCGCCCGACTCGATGTCCGAATAGCCGGCGTGCAGGTTCAGGTTGCCCTGCGGCTTGTAGAAGGCCACCGCCGGCAGCTTGCCGGCGACCACGTCGGCAATGAACTTGTTGGAAATCGGACTGTCGCCCAGGCCGCCGTCGCGCAGGTGTTCGGCGCGCGCCTTGGTGCCCGGAGCGAACTGCTTGAAGTAATTGAATGGCTGGTGATGGTACTGGAAGTTCGGCTTCTCGCCGGCGCCGCGGCCGTCGAGCGCCGCCTGCATGCCGCCGCCATACCAGGCCCAGCTCACGCCCTTCTTCGACAGCAGGTCGCCGATCGTGTCGTAGGTCTGCGGCGGCAGGGTCGATGCGTCCGCCGGGTCGGCATGCAGCGGGTCGCCGTCGAAGGCCGGCCGTACCCAGCTCGGCTGGTATGGCGGCGCCATCGTATTGACGGCATAGCCGTCCGGTGTCATCGCGCCATTGCGCACGAATTTCGGCTTGCCGTCCAGCGCCGACTTCGGCGAATCGGGCGCCAGCGCCAGGCGCACGCCCTGCGGGCCGTCTTCCAGCACCGCGATCTTGTTCTTCGCCGCGGTCTCGGCGGCATTGAAGTATTCGGGCACGCGGCCGCTGACCAGGAACTGGTGGTTCAGGTAAGAGCCGCCGAAAGCGGCCATGAAGAAGTTGTCGCACAGAGTGAACTCGCGCGCGATCTGGACCAGGCCCAGGTTCTTCGACGTCTCGCCGTAATATCCCATCACCATGCCGCCGGCATCCGACCAGGCGGCGAAGTAGTCGTTCTTGCCGCCGTTGATCTGCATCTGGTTGTGATAGAACTGGTGCACCAGGTCGCGCGTGATGATGCCTTCCGGCAGCGGCTTGCCCTCCGGGTCGGTCAGCTTGTACGGCGCGTTCGGCAGGTTGGCCGACTGGGCTTCGGTGGTGATGTAGTCCTTGCCGCCGATGTTCTGGCGGCCCGGCACCACGCCGCCCCAGGTCTTGGGCAGCGTCGGCAGGATCGAACCGTCGCGGTCGCGCTGCTGGACGCTCGCTGCCGGCACGCTGGCCAGCGGCACCGCCAGGCCGGGGAAGTCGGCGAACAGGTTGTTGAAGCTGCGGTTTTCCAGGTAGATCACGACCACGTTCTTGACGCGGGCGCGCAGCTTGGCGTCGAGCGAGCCGCCGGCGGCGGGCCTGCTCGGCGCCGCCTGCGCCACGGCGGGCAAGGCGGCAGCGGCGCCAACTGCGGCGGCGGCCTGGAAGATGCGCCTGCGCGCGGGATCATGGGGTTCGGTGGACGATGCGGGTCCGTGGTCTTGCTGTTGCACGTGCTGCTCCTCTTGCTGACGGCCATGGCCGCAAAGCAGTATTATCCACGTGATTTACAAATGGAAACAATAAGCAACAAATAAAGTGTGGCTCGTCAAACAGGCGTCACATTTTATGGGCACAATGCAAGTGCTCCTTGGGAAGGGCACTCGGCGGTGCAAACCGCCCTACCGGCGCCGGCGGTCGGGAAACATACCGGCACCAACTCCTCCAATGCAGGCCCTACGTGGGCCTGCATTTTTTTCAGCCATATAGCGGAATCAAGATATCGTAGGCGTTATCCGGCCGGGCATCGTCGTCCACGGTCGGCGTATAGCGACGGTCGTAGCGCTGCAGGCGGATGCCGTCCTCGTCTTCTTCCATGCCCAGTTGCTCCATGGTGGCGATGCCAGTCACGGTGCTGGCCTGCGCATGCACCATGGGTCCGCGGTGGGTCATCAGGGCATAGCGGCGTTCCGGGATCCGGATGCCGATCATGCCGGGCGGGAGGTTGTTCAGGTCGGTAACCTCGACGGCGATGCATTCGAGTTTCACGCCGCCATATTGCGGCATCCGAAAGCCATAGTGCAGGCCGTTGGTGTCGCCCAGCTCGGCCTCGCGGGCGAGGAAGTTTTTCCAGATCTCTGGCAACTCCGTTTCCAGAACCGAGGCGGGCCCTGCGACAGGCAGCCCGGCGAGCTTCATTTCAGGTAGTGTAACGGTTGAGATGTGCATGATAGTGGCTTGCTGATGGACGAAAAGATTATAGCCTTATCTCTTCGACAATATTAGCACCCACGCAATCGTGCGGATCGTTTTCTCGTGTCAAAAGGGGAACAATGTTACCTACTTCACTCAAAGCCCTGCTCAAGGAACTCGAAACCTTCGGCCTCGGTCATGACGCGGCGCCCGACAACCGCGCGCGCCGCCTGCTCAACATCACGCACGACACCGGCGAATTCCTGGCCGTGCTGGTGCGCGCGATGGGCGCCCGCCGCGTCCTGGAGATCGGCACCTCGAACGGCTACTCGACCTTGTGGCTGGCCGACGCCGCGCAAGGCATCAACGGCAGCGTTACCACGGTCGAGCTGTCGGCCGCCAAGGTCGCGATGGCGCGCCAGAACTTCGCCCGCGCCGGCCTGCAGGAGCACATCGTGCAGGTCGAAGGCCAGGCCGGCGACTTCTTGGAAAGCAGCGCCGACGAATCGTTCGACCTGGTCTTCCTGGATTCCGCGCGCGACGCCTACCTCGGCTGGCTGCCGCACATCGGGCGCATCCTGCGTCCGGGCGGACTGGTGGTAGTCGACAATGCCACCTCGCATGTCCAGGAACTGGCGCCCTTCATGCAGGCGCTGCGCTGCGCGTCCGGCTGGAGCACCAGCCTGGTCCCGGTCGGCAAGGGCGAGTTCCTGGCGACCAAGCACTGAGATCGACTGGTTCCGGCGCCCGTGCAGTTCAGGCACGGTTTTGTGCAATCCATCGCACGGGACGCGCGCTGCGCCGACGCCCTCCCTAGAATGGCTTCATCAACTTACCGGAGACCATCATGAAACGTGCAGTCATCGCCGCCCTTCTCGCCCTTGCTTCCCTGTCGACCCAGGCCGCCGACCAGGTGCGCAACGTGACGCCGTTCAAGACCATCGATGCGCGTGGCCCCGTCAGCCTGGTGGTCGAGGTCGGCAAGGCCCACTCGGTGCGGGTCGAGGGTGACCAGAAATTCATCGACCGCGTCCGCACCGAGGTCGTCGGTAGTGAGCTGCGCCTGAGCTTCGACGACAAGAACAAGAACAATGTCAATATCCGGGACGGCGAACGGGTCGTCGTCACCCTGCCCGAGCTGTCAAGCTTTCGCGGCGAAGGCGCCGGCCTGATGATCCTCAATAATATTCGCGGCGACCAGTTCGACGTGAACTACCGCGGCGCCGGCAGCCTGCAGATGAATGGCCGCGTGGGTCACCTGCGCCTGAATGCCGAGGGCGTGGGCGAGGTCGAGGCCAGGGACCTGGTAGCGCAAGACGCCGACGTGACTTTCCGCGGTATCGGCGAAGTGTCGGTACATGCCAAGAACAAGCTCAACGCCACCGTGCAGGGGCTGGGCAACCTGACGTACTACGGCCAGCCACGGTCGGTCAGCCGTTCGGTGTCGGGCATCGGCAACGTGACGGCCGCCAAATAACGCAGCCCCGCCACCGCCACCGGTCAACGATTGACCAGATCGAGCAATACCTGCGCGTGGCAGGGCCCATCGAGCCGGCACCAGCAGGCCAGGTGACGCCCGCGCAACGTGTCCTGCGCCTCTTGGGCCAACTGGCGGCCGGCGGGATCGTCGCTGAGCCAGCGGCGATAGGCCGCCACCGCGTCTTGCACCGTCGGCATCGCCACGTAGCGGCCGACCGCCGTACCCGGCGCTACCTCGGGCAGCACCGAAAACGGATTGCCCCAGCGGCCCGGACGCGCCACCGAGATCGTGTTCGGCGGCATGCGCCAACCCTTCTTGCGACTCAATTGCACACGCTGCGGCGTCATCGGCATTTCCCCTGGTTGACTGGCGCCGGTTCATCCGGCGCAAGCCATCATACCGTGGCCAGCCTGTCGTGCATCGACTGCGCGCCAGCGCTGCCGCAAGTCGATGCGAGGAACTCCAACAGGCGCTGCAGGGTCTCCAGGCGCGCGGCGTAGATCACATACCGGCCTTGCTGGCGTGGCGACACCAGTCCTGCATGGGTGAGTTCCTTCAAATGGAACGATAGCGACGAGGCCGGTATTTCCAGCGCGGCGGCGATGGTGCTGGCGGACTGGCCCTGGGGACCGGCCTGCACCAGCAGGCGGAAAGCGGCGAAGCGCGATTCCTGGGCGAGCGCGGCAAGCGCGGCGATGGCGAGATTGGTTTGCATGCGGACAGTATTCGTTTCGATTCAAAGGCCGGCGCACCCGCGTCGGAGACCACGGTTCGAATATTGTCGAATGACTTTGACAGGGTGATGACAAACGCGCCAGGACCATCAAAAGTCCTGGCGCGGATCGATCGTCAGGCGTGCTTGCGCAGAACGCCCTGCGCTTAAACTTCCTGCAGCACGCCCGCGCTCTTCGGGCGCGCTGCGGTGGCGGCCGCCGCGGTGGCGACCGCCGCGGTATCGACCGCCGCATCATCCATCAACTCATACCACATCGCGTTCAACACGCCGAAGGCCGCTGCCAGCGGCAATCCCAACAACCAGGCGAAATACCACATGATGATGTCCTTTCTTTCTTTGATTAGTAGGCGTGGCCCTTGCCATCGCGGATATCGCCTGGATCCACCTTGCCCCACAAGACCTTGTAGACCCAGCTGGTGTAGGCGATGATCAGCGGCAGGAAAACGCAGGTGCAGGCCAGCATGATGAACAGGGTCAGGTGGCTCGACGACGAATCCCACACCGTCAGGCTGGCCTGCGGCTGGATCGACGACGGCAGGATGAACGGGAACATCGACGCTCCCACCGAGAGCACGACGCCGGCAACCGACAGACTGGACGTCAGCATCGCCACGCCTTCCTTGCGCTTGACCAGCGCGAGCCAGGTCAAGAGCGCGCCGACGATGCCGGCGGCCGGGGCCAGCTGGGTCCATGGATGGGCCGCATAATTGGCGAACCAGGTGCCGGCCACATTGGCCTGCACGGTCTTGAACAGCGGGTTCGACGGACCGGTCGTCACCAGCTCGCTGGTGATGCGGTAGCCGTCGACCACGTTCCACAGCAGCACGCCGGCCGCCGCGTACAGCACCACGGTGGCGAGCGCCGCGCGGATGCCCCAGCTGCGCGAGCGGCTGGCCACCAGGCCGTCGGTCTTGAGCACCAGCCAGGTGGCGCCGTGCATTACCAGCATCGCCACCGACACCAGGCCGCACAGCAGCGCGAACGGGTTGAGCAGGCCGAAGAAGCCGCCCTCATAGAAGATCTGCATATCGGGCTGGATGCGGAACGGCACGCCCTGCAGCACATTGCCCATGGCGACGCCGAAGATCAGCGCCGGCACGAAGCCGCCGACGAACAAGGCCCAGTCCCAGGTAGTGCGCCAGCGCGTGCTGTCACGCTTGCTGCGGTACTTGAAGCCGACCGGGCGCAGGATCAGCGCCAGCAGCACGGCCGCCATGGCCAGATAAAAACCCGAGAACGAGACCGCGTACAGCTGCGGCCAGGCCGCGAAGATGGCGCCGCCGCCCAGCACCAGCCAGACCTGGTTGCCCTCCCACACGGGGCCGACGGTGTTGATGACAACGCGCCGTTCGAGGTCGGTCCTGGCGACGAAAGGCAGCAGGGTGCCGGTGCCGAGGTCGAAGCCGTCGGTCACCGCGAAGGCGACCAGCAGGACGCCCAGCAGCAGCCACCAGATGACACGCAGGGTGTCGTAGTCGAGAAGCATATGAAGAATCATGGTTTACTCCGCAGTGATCATTGGCGCGGTGCGCATTGCCGGCGTGGTGCCGACCAGTGGGCTGTGGCTGCCCGGGGCGTGTTCGGACTCAAGCTCCGGCCCCTTGCGGATCGCCCGCAGCATCAGCTTCATCTCGACCACGATCAGGATCGAGTACAGCACCACGAAACCGAGCAGGGTCGCCAGCACGGTCTGGATGCCGATGTTCGACACCGCGACGGCGGTAGGCAGCACGCCCTCGACGGCCCACGGCTGGCGCCCCAGTTCGGCCACGATCCAGCCGGCTTCGGCGGCGATCCACGGCAGCGGGATCGACCACACGGCCACCTTCAGGAGCCACGGGTAGGCATCGAGGCGGCGCCGCGCCGACAGCCAGAAGAAGACAAAGGTGAGCACGATGAAGTACATGCCCAGGCCCACCATCACGCGGAACGACCAGAACAGGGGCGCCACTTGCGGCACGGTGTCATCGGCGGCCTGCCGGATCTGGGCGTCGGTGGCCTGGCGCGGATCGTCGACATAGCGCTTGAGCAGCAGCGCATAGCCCAGCACCTTGCCGTGCTCTTCGAACTTCGCCTGCAGCTCGGCCGGCACCGGGCCCTTGCCACCCAGCGCGCGGATCCGTTCCAGCGCGTCATAGGCCAGGATGCCCTGGCGCACGCGCACCTCGGCCAGCTTGACCAGGTCGTTGATGCCCGGGATCTCGGTCGCGATCGAGCGCGTGCCGATCAGGCCCATGACCCAGGGGATGTGGATGGCGTAATGGGTTTCGCGCGCGTCCTGGTCGGGGAAGCCGACTGCGGTGAAGGCCGCCGGCGCAGGCTGGGTTTCCCACATGGCTTCGACCGCGGCCAGCTTCATGTGCTGGTGCTCGGTGGCCAGGTAGCCGCTTTCGTCGCCCAGCACCACCACCGACAGCGAGGCGGCCAGGCCGAACGAGGCGGCCACCGTCATCGAGCGCTTGGCCAGCTCGACGTGGCGGCCCTTGAGCAGGTACCAGGCCGAGATCCCCAGCACGAACAGCGCCGCGATCACATAGCCGGCCGACACCGTGTGCACGAACTTGGCCTGGGCGACCGGATTGGCCAGCACGGCGCCGAAGTCCGACACTTCCATGCGCATCGTCTGCGGATTGAGCGCGGCCCCGACCGGGTTCTGCATCCAGCCGTTGGCGATCAGGATCCACAGCGCCGAGAAATTCGTGCCGAGGGCGGTCAGCCAGGTCACCATCAAGTGCTGGCGCTTCGACAGCCGGTCCCAGCCGAAGAAGAACAGGCCGACGAAAGTCGCTTCGAGGAAGAACGCCATCAGCCCCTCGATGGCCAGCGGAGCGCCGAACACGTCGCCGACGTAGTGGCTGTAGTAGCTCCAGTTCATCCCGAACTGGAACTCCATCACCAGGCCGGTCGAGACCCCGATGGCGAAGTTAATCCCGAACAGCACGCCCCAGAACTTGGTCATCTGGCGCCAGATCGGGCGGCCGGTCATCACGTACACAGTTTCCATGATGGCGATGACCATCGACAGCCCCAGTGTCAGGGGGACGAACAAAAAGTGATACAGCGCCGTGAGGGCGAACTGTAGTCGGGAGAGCCCGACGACGTCGAGATCCATGGTGAATCCTTTCTTCCTGGTTGAATCGATTGGTGATGGTCTAGTCGTGACGCAGCGCGCCGAGCGCCGCATCGAATCCTTGGGTTCCGCGCCGATGGTCGGCGACCAGGCGGCCCGCCCGCATTACCAGCAGGCGGTCGGCCAGTTCAGCTTCGCGCCGCAGGTGGGTGGCCAGCAGCACGGTGCGGCCGCCGGCCTGGCGTGCCAGGCGCGCCAGCACGTCGGCGGCGGTGGCGTTATCGAGCGCCTCGGTCGGTTCGTCCAGCAGCCAGAAGTCGGCCCGGCGCAGCAGCAGGCGCGCCAGCGCCAGGCGGCGCGACTGTCCGCCCGACAAGCCCAGGCCGCCCTCGCCCAGCGGCGTATCGAGCCCGCGCGCGAAGCTATGGTTACCCTTGCGCATGTCGACTTCCAGGCCGGCAGCGCGCAGCGCGTCCCACAGCTGCTCGTCGCAAGCCTGCGGATCGGCCAGGCGCAGGTTGTCGCGCAGGCTGTCCTGGAACAGTTCGCTGCGCTGGGTCAGCCAGGTGGCGGGGAGCGCCCTCGCCTGTCCCGCGTGCAGCGCCAGTTCGCCGGCGACGAGTCCCAGCAGGGTCGACTTGCCGGCCCCACTGCTGCCCACCACGGCGACCCGCTCGCCGCGCGCGATGCGCAGGCTCACTTCGTGCAGCGCGGCGTTTTCGCGGCCCGGATGCACCACGCTGGCGTCGCACAGCAGCAGCGCCTCATCGATGCCCGGCGTGCCCACGGCGATGGGGTCGGCGGATTGCTGCCGCAGGCGCGGCCCCACCCGGCGCGCCGCCAGCCAGCTGCGGCCAGCCTCGATGGCGCCGCGGCGCATCGCGGCGAAAGGTTCCAGCGCGGCCAGGGCGATGAGCAGCGCCAGCGCGGCGGCAGGAGCAGTCATCCCTTGCCGCGCCAGCGCACCCGCCGCCAGCAGGGTCGCCGCCACGGTCAGGTGAGCGCCGGCCGCATAGGTCCAGCCGGCGCCGGTCTCCAGGCGGTGCAGCGCATCGTCGGCATCGGCCAGCCGGTCGTCGGCGCGGGCCAGGCGCGCGCACTGGGCCAGCAGGCGGTTGGCCATGGCCAGGTCGGTCTGGCCGGCGACCAGGTCGATCGCCTGGGCCCGCAACCGCTCCAGCGCACAGGCGCGGCGCAGCGCCAGCGGACGGGCGAGGCGCGCCACGACGGCGCTCACGCCCCAGCCGAAGACCAGCAGCCACACGAAGATCGCCAGCCCCAGGCGCCAGTCGAGGTTGGCCAGCACCAGGCCGGCCAGCAGCGCCGCGCCGAGGGCGGCGATGGCCGGCACGAGCAGGCGCAGGTAGATCGACTCGAGCGCGTCGATGTCCCCGGTCAGGCGAAACAGTAGGCGCGACGGACGGCGCAGCAAGGCGCGCGCTGCCTGCGGGCCGGCCCAGCCGCGAAACAGGCGCTCGCGCAGCGCGGCCAGCACGCCCAGGGTGGCGTCATGGGTCACCATGCGCTCGGCGTAGCGGCCGAAGGTGCGGCCGAGGGCCAGCAGGCGGATCGCGGCGCTCGGCACGAAGACGTTGAACATCGCGGCGCCGCCTGCCAGGCCGGCCAGCGCCGTGGCGGTGATGAACCAGCCCGAGGTGCCCAGCAGCGCCATCCCGGCCAGCACCACCAGCGCAGACAGGAAAGCGCCGAGCGCCATGCGCGGTCCGCCGGTGCTGGCGAACAGGACGAGGACCGGTTTCAGGTCGTTGATGGCTTTCATGCCGCGCTCCGTTTGCTCAGGGGTTCGCCGATACGCACGCTGCGTTTCATGCGCGCGGCCAGGGTCAGGTCGTGGGTGGCCACGATCAGGGTGCGGCCCTGGGCCAGTTGCACCAGGGCTTCGATCACGCCGGCCGCGGTGTCGCGGTCGAGGTGGGCGGTGGGTTCGTCGGCCAGCAGCAGGCCGGCCTGCGGCGCGCACACTGCGCGCGCCAGCGCCAGGCGCACCAGTTCGCCACCCGACAGACCAAGGCCGCCCTCGCCCAGACTGGCGCCCGGCGTGGCGTGGGCCACGTGCCCGAGACCCGCGCGCTGCATGGCGGCGCCGACGGCCGCGCTGTCGATGCCGTCGCGCTCGAGCGACACGTTGGCGCGCACCGAGCCGGAAAACACGTGCGGCTTCTGGCCGATCCAGGCCATCCGCGCGCGCAAGTCGGCCGCCGAGTGTTCATCGAGTGGCACGCCGCCGATACGCACGGCGCCGCTGCCAGCCGGGGCCAGCCCCGCAATCACCGACAGCAGCGTGGTCTTGCCGCTGCCGCTGGGCCCCACCAGCGCCACATGCTCGCCGGCGCCGACATACAGATCCTCGCCCTCGAACAGCGGCGCCTCGCCCGGGTGCTGGAATACCAGTCCCTCGACGTCGACCGATGGTGCAACCGGTGCGCGGCCGGCGCGCAGCGCCTGCCCTGGCGCGGCCAGCGCGCCGGGCAGCGCCGGGCCGCCGTGGCGCAGCGCGTCAAGCGCTTCCAGCGCCGCCTCGCCCGCAGCCTTGTCATGCCAGACGGCCGCCAGCTCGCGCAGCGGCTCGAAGAAGGCGGGCGCCAGCAACAGGATGAACAGGCCTTCGGCGAGGCTTAGCCGCACGCCCCAACTGCCGGGCCCGATCTCGCCCAGCAAATGAAAACCCACGTAGACGGCGACCAGCGCCACGCCCAGCGCCGAGAACAGTTCCAGCGCGGTCGACGACAAGAAGGCGATGCGCAGCACGCGCATGGTGCTGGCGCGCACGCCTTCGGCGCTGGCGCGCACGCGCTGCGCCGTGGCGTCCACGGCGCCAAGCGCACGCAGCGTCGACAGGCCGCGCAGGCGGTCGAGCAGGAAGCCGCTCATGCCCCCGATAAGCTGCAGCTGCGCTTCGCTGGCGGCCTTGGCGCGCCAGCCGATGACGGCCATGAAGATCGGAATCAGCGGCGCCGCCAGCACCAGGATCAGGGCCGCGGTCCACGAGTAATAGAAGACGGCCAGCGCGATCACGGGCGGGACCAGCAGCGTGCGCATGCGCGCCGGCTGGTAGCGCAGCAGCCAGGTCAGCACGGCTTCGGCCTGTTCGGCCAGCACGCTGGCGGCGTGGCCGCTGGCCACCCGTTCGCGGTCCAGCGGCGAGCGCGATGCCAGGGCTTGCGCCGCCTCGGCGCGCAGGGTGGCGAGATGGGCACGCGAGGTGGCGAACAGGCGGCGCGCGCCCCAGGCCTCGCTGCTGGCGCGCAGCATGCCCAGCGCCAGGAAGGCCAGCGCCGGCGCCAGCATGGCTTGCAGGCCGGCGCCATTGGCCAGCCGCTGCACGGCGTAGGCCAGCAGCGCTGCCTGTGGAATCCACAGCAGCGCCGCTGCGCTCATCACCAGGGTGGCGCTGCGGCGTGTAGGGACGTGCGTGGCCGGGCCACGGCCTTGGCGGCGAAGCATGGTCTTTCTCCAGACGGAAGATGGGGTACGGCGGTACGCCGCGCGGCAACCGGGGTCAGGCCGGCAGGGGCGGGGCCCTGCTGCGGTGGGCAGCGCGGATGGCCGTGGCGGGCGGCAAGGCCATCCCATGGGAACGCACGATGCGTGCGACGGGAGCGCCCAGCAGCATCAGGCTGCCGGGAGGGTGGGCAATCACGGCCAGGTCGAATTGCGATATGCAGGCCGGGCAATGCATGCCGGGATGGACGGCTCTGTCGTCCGAAGCGCCGTCGACCACACCGGACACATCCAGTGCGACCAGCCTGGCGCCGGCCGACATGCAGACGTCGACCCAGGTCTTGCCCTGGTGCGCAGGGTTGGCCGCAAAGGCCGGTGCAAGCATGCCCCACAGGATCGCCAGGGTGGCGAGCCAGAGGATGATGGAGCGGTTGCGTAGCGTGTTCATGGTGTTCTGCTGCTGTGCTTTACAGGGTGCTTCGAGAACGATTGGGCCGTTCTTTCAAAACATTTTGAATTTTCAGAAAACAGTGAAATTATGCACCGGAACTTCAGTTTTGTCTGGATAGGAGAGTGACTTTGTCGGGTATTACGCATGTTTGACGGTCGGCCGCACCAGAATGGTGAGGCGTGCCGTGTGCACGTCCCGGCGACGTGGGATAATCCATCTTTCAAAAGCATCGAAAAGTTCTCGACCATGACGCCACTCGTCCAAACATTCGTGAGTCACTTCGGTGAGATGGGCAGCCGCTGGGGCATCAACCGCACGGTGGGGCAGATCTACGCCCTGCTGTTCGTCACCGAGGAACAGCTGCACGCCGACGACATCGGCGAAAAGCTCGGCATTTCGCGCTCCAACGTCAGCATCGGGCTCAAGGAATTGCAGTCATGGGGGTTGGTGCGCCTGTCGCGCATCCCCGGCGACCGGCGCGAATATTTCACGTCGCTCGGCGACGTCTGGGAAATCTTCCGCGTGGTCGCGGCCGAGCGGCGCCGGCGCGAAGTCGCCCCGACCCTGTCGGTGCTGCGCGAATCGCTGATGGCCAACGCCAAGACGCCCGAAGACCAGTTCGCCCAGGAGCGCATGCGCGAAATGCACGAGCTGGTCGACCTGGCCAACAACTGGTTCGACGACTTGCAGCGCCTGTCGCCCGAATCGATGTCGCAGCTCATGAAGATGGGTTCCAAGGTGCAGAAGCTGCTGTCGGCCAAGGACCGCCTGTTCGGCGCCGGCGCGGCCAAGGACCCCAAGGAAGACTAAGCGCCGATCCCGGCAGGTTCCAGGGGCGTGTTGACGGCCTCCAGAGACGTGCTCGCCGCTTTCGCATCACGGGCTAGACTGGGGTTTTGTTTGCCAGGCCATCCCTCATGAACATCGTCTGTATCGCCTGGGGCTCGCTGCTGTGGAAGCCCCAGTGTCTCAAGCTGGCCTCGAGCTGGCATCCCGGCGGCCCGCCGCTTCCCCTCGAATTCGTGCGCCAGAGCGACGACAGTTCCGAGCTGGCGCTGGTGATCTGCGAAAGCGCACGCCTGGCGCCGACCTATTGGGCTTATCTCGACACCCACGATCTCGATGAAGCGCGCGCCATGGTGCGCGCGCGCGAGAAGATCGCGCCCGAGCACCCTGAATGGATTGGGAGCATTCCGGCGCTCGATGGCGCCGAGGAAGACCCGTGCATCGGGGCCTGGCTACGTGCGAAACGCATCGACGCCGCGGTCTGGACCGCCGTGCCGCCGAAGTTCGACGGCCAGAACGGCCGCGTGCCGACAGCCGACGAAGTCGTGGCCTGGCTGGACAGCTGCAGTGGCGAACAGCGCGCAGCGGCCGAGGACTATATCCGCCGCACGCCGGCCCATATCGATACCCGCTACCGGCGCGCCATCGAAGCGCGCCTGGGCTGGCGGCCGCTGCGCGAAGCGCACGTCACCCAGCGCCGCTGAACCGTCTCAGGGATACAGCGGCAGCACGCGCACCGGCGCACCCGGGTCGCAGGCCAGCGCAGCGAGCGCGCCCTGCGGCAGCGGCAGCACACCCGGCTGCGGCTCGGACTCGACCACCACGACGCGAAAACCGTGCTGGCGCGTGGTCGCCACCAGCGTGGGCGTGGCGCCCCTGGGTTCGCCCGAGCGCACCAGCGCCAGGCGGCTGTCGCGCGTCGCCCGCAGGTCACGCAGCTTGGCCTGCAGCACCGGACCGCCATCGAAGATGTCGATATAACCGTCGAAATGCAAGCCCTCCTGCTCCAGCAGGCGCCGCGCGGGCACGGTATCGGCATGGGTCTGGCCCATGGCCGCGCAGGCATCATGCCCCAGCAGGTGCGTGTACATGGGAAGGCGCGGCACCAGGTGTTCGATGAACAGGCGGTCGCCCTTGCCGCACAAGTCATCGGCGGCGTCGAAATCCATCCTGAAGAAAGGCCGGCCGACGCTTTCCCAGAACGGCGACGCGCCGTGTTCGTCCTGGAAGCCGCGCATCTCGGCGAAGATCGTGCCGCTGAAGAGTTCGGGGAACTGGGCCATGAACAGGAAGCGCGATTTCGACAGCAGCTTGCCGTTCCAGCCCTTGCGGTAATCCGGATGCAGGTACAGCGAGCACAGTTCGGATGCGCCGGACAGGTCATGGGTCAGGTGCAGCGACTGGATCCGGTTCACCAGCCCGGTGGTCGGACTGGCGTGGACCGAGGTGCTGATGCGGTAGTTATAGAATGGCTCGCTCAGGCCGACCGCGGCCTTGATGGCCGAGACGCCGCAGACGCGCGCGTGCGCCATGTCTTCCAGCACGAACAGGTAGTCGGCGCTGGCCGGCGCGGCTTCGCCGGCAAACGAGGCCGCGACCAACGCCAGCCGCTCGCGCAACGCGCCGCGGTCGGGCTTGAGGGTGGTCATACCGGCGCCGGCGCCACTGGCCAGATCGAAGATGGCGTCGAGATCGCTTTCCACCGCATTGCGCACCACGAGCGTGGGGCCGCTCATGGCTGGCACCGCGCGGGGTCGATGCAGGACTGGTCGATGCCGATCGACGCCGCCAGCGCCGCGCCGTCTTCCCCCAGCAGCAGTGCGGCGTAGTAGCGTCCGGCGCCAGGGGCCGACTGGATGCCGTAGCCGCCCTGCCCCGCGGCCCAGAAAAAGCCGGGCAGCACCGGATCGTAGCCGCCCACCAGTTCGCCGTCGGCGACGAAGCTGCGCAGGCCGGCCCAGGTGCGCGCCGGACGCCGGATGCGCAGGGTCGTGAGGCGCTCGATATGGTCGATGGCGATCGCGATGTCGAGTTCTTCGGGCTGCACATCGTGCGGCGCCACCGGCGCGGCATTGCAGGCAGACCCCAGCAGCATGCCGGCATCGGGCTTGATGTAGAACGACTCCATCACGTCGAGGAACAGCGGCCAGTGCGCCGACGGCATGCCTTCCGGCGGCGCGAAAATGAAGGCCGAGCGCCGCTTCGGCACCAGTCCGACCGGGGCGGCGCCGGCCATGCGCGCCAACGCATCGGCCCAGGCCCCGGCGGCATTCACGACGACCGGCGCGCGATAGCTGCCTGTGGCGGTATCGACCCGCCACAGGCCATCCACGCGCCGCAGCGCACCGACCGCGGCGTCGCACACGACCTGCCCGCCCTGCCGGCGCACGCCGCGCAGGAAACCCTGCAGCAGGGCGTCGACGTCGATGTCGGCGACGTCGTTTTCCAGCACACCGCCAGCCACCTGGCCGGGACGCAGCACCGGCAACAACCCAAGGGCCTGGCGCGCATCGACGCGCTCGACGTTCGGCGATACCGCGCGCACCGCCGCCTCATGGGCATCGAGCGCGGCTTCCTGGCCGGGCGCCGCGAACACGAAGGCGCCGCGCGGCGCCAACAAGGGATGTGTGCAAAAACCCGGCGGCGGCTTGTCGAAGAAGCCGCGGCTGGCGCGGGTCAGCGCGCGCACCTGCTGCGGGCCATAGCTTTCCATGTACAGCGAGGCCGAACGTCCGGTGCTGTGGTAGCCGGGATGCGCTTCGCGCTCCAGCACGATCACGCGCGCCTGTCGCGACAGCCAATAGGCGATCGATGCGCCCGCCATCCCGGCGCCGATCACGATGACATCCGCAGTGTCCTGGTCCATACGATGACTCGCTTCACGCCACTGGAGGGCGCATAATTTTCAAAATAAGAAAATTCTTCTAATATTGAAAGATATGCCAGCGAACGTGGGCGTGCAAGCATTTTCGCTCATCGAGAACGCCCGCCGTTGCCGGGATTTTCTCGATCGGAAAGCACTGGATGGTCGCGGCGGCGACCGTGGCGCATGGCGCAAGCCTACTTCTTGGGCTTCCTGGTCACTGCAGGCGCGGGGGGTGGCGCCACCGCATGCAGCGTGGGCGGCGGCGTATCGACCAGCGACGCGTACATGTCCTCCGACGTCGCGTCGTCCGAGGTGCATACCGACAGCAGCCGGCAGGTGCCCTCCGAGGCGGCGATATAGGCGTGCGCCATGCCGCTGTCAAAATAGATCGAGTCGCCCGTCTCGAGCCGCACCGGCGCATACAGCTCGGTGTACAGGTCGATCGTGCCTTCCAGCACCAGCGCGAATTCCTCGCCCGGATGGCGAATGAGGTCGCCGAATTCTTCCAGCGAACGCACGCGCACCTCGGCGAAGATCGGCACCGCGCGCTTGTTGAGCAGGTCGGCCGCCGGATACAGGTGGCGATAGTGCGGCGTGTCGATGGCGTAGCCGGTGCCGCGCCGGTTGATGCTGCGGCGGCCGCTCGCGACCGGCGGCGCCGATTTTTTTTCGGCCGCCGGCGTGCCGCTGAACAGCTGCGAGATATCGATCTCGAGCGCATTGCAGATGCGCAGCAGCTTGTCGTAGCTGAGCGACATCTTGTTGTTCTCGATCTTGGAGATGGTCGACATCGGCATGCCGCTCTTCTGGCCCGCCTCGATCAGGGTCATGCCGCGTTCCTTGCGGATGCGCCTGAGCGATTCGCCCAGGTTGCCCCCGCTATCCGCTCCGTGATTGATCGCGCGTTTCATGCCCATTCCCTGTCCTTGCTGGAACGGCCATTATAAGGCGGGGCTGCCAGGATTGAAAACGCACGAAAGTCGGCTTTCCATGTCGTTAAATTCCTGCTTCGTCAGTAATTCAGATTCCAGCCGATCAGCTGTCCCACGACGCCCAGCCAGACCACGCCCAATAGCGCCAGGGCCACCAGCACCGACCAGGTCAAGGTCAAGCGCGTCGCCCCGGCCTGGCGCATGCGCCAGGCGACCCAGACGCCGGCGCCGGCGGCGCCGATGGCGAGCAGGCCGCTCGCCTGCAACAAACCGACCAGCCAGTCGATCCCGCTGTGGTAGACCGTGACGTGGATGCTGAGGATCGGCTTGACCAGCATGAACCAGGCCGCCGCATACAGCAACGACACGAGCACCGCCACGCGCTGGATGCGGCGCAGCCTTCGCACTTCCAGCGTGGCGCCGCTGCTGGTGGCGCTGGTAACGCCGTCGGCACGCCGCAGCAGCGCTCCCAGCGGCCAGGCCAGCAAGGTCGCCAGCAACACCAGGAAGGACAGCAGCAGGATACCCATATTGAGCGGGGCCGAATTGACGAAACGGTCGGCCTGCAGCACCGAGGTTGGATTCTCGCTGTCGATCACGGTCTTGACGCCATCCAGTTCGCGCAGCGCCAGCAGTTGCTCGCCGTCGACCCGGCGCCATAGCTGGGGGCCCAATTCGCGGTAGGTGGCGATCTCGCCCAGGCCGTCCGGCAGCGTGATGGTGCCGTCGGGATTGGCCGTGATGACGGTCTGCTGCAACAGGTAGAACAGGCGCAGGAAGCCGTTCTCGACGCGGCGCGAACTCTGGTAGCGGCCCGCGATGTGCTGCGCGTCGGCGACGGCCGAGGCCAGGGTCGGCTGCGCCGGACCTGGGGGGGCCGGGAAGTAGCGGTCCATGAAGCCGTCCATCAGCTCCTTGCGCGCGCCGTACGCCGCGCTGTCCTTGCCGCGGCTGCTGAAGGTGAAGTAGACGCCCACGCCTTCGTCCGGCAGCAGGGTCAGCTCGGTATGGTAGACGATGGTGTCGCCGCCGTGGCCCAGCACGGTGCGCCCGTTCTGGGTCAGGCGAAAGAACCCGTGCGCCATCGTGGCGAAGCCGGGCAGGCTTTCGTGGCTCGGGGCGTGCATGCGTGCGGTGGTGGCCGCGTCCAGCATCGCGGCGCCATCCAGGCTGCCCTGCTGCAGGTGGGCGAGCATGAAGCGGCCCATGTCGGCCGCGGTCGTGGTAAGGCCGCCGGCCGGCGACGTGATCACCAGCTCGAAGGGCGACGGCGGGCCGCTGGCCACGTCGTAGCCCTTCGACAGGAAGCCGGGGAAGTCCTTGGGTAGTGGTTGCACGAAGGTCGAATGCATCATGCCGAGGGGCTTGAAGATGTGGCGCTCGACATAGGTCTCGAACGGCATGCCGGACAGGCGCTGCACGATATAGCCGGCCAGCGCCACCCCGTAGTTCGAATAGCCGGGCACCGTGCCCGGCGCGAACAGCATCGGGCGCGGATGCTCCTTCAGGTAGCGCTCGGTGCTTTGGGCCAGGGCCGGATCGTAGGCCATCAGGTCCTTCAACCCTTCCTCGAAGCCGGCGCGGTGGTTCATCAGGTGGCGCATGGTGATCGGCTTGCCGTACGCTTCCTCGATCTTGAAATCGAGGTAGTCGTTGACGTTGCGGTCGAGGTCGATCTTGCCCTGCTGGACCAGTTGCATGACGGCGGTCCAGGTCAGCAGCTTCGCGGTCGAGCCGGGCCGCACCAGGCTGGTGGCCGCATCCATCGGCACCCTGGCCTCGACATCGGCCAGGCCATACCCTTTCTGCAGCAGCACCTTGCCGTCCTTGACCACGCTGATCACCATGCCGGCGATATCGCCGCTTTTCAGCGCATACGGCACGCGGCCGTCGAGCCAGGCGCCGAGGTCGGCGGCGTCGAGCGGCTGCGCCGTGGCGCCGGCGGGTTCCCGCGTCGCCGGCTCGGCCGCCGGCCTGGTCACGGCGGGCTTGGGAACGGCGGTCAGGTCGGCCGGCTGCGGCTGCGCCGGCGCCGGCGCCGGCCAGCCGAGGATCGCGGCCGCGGCGAGGGACATGAACTGGGTACGCGCTTTCATCGGATTCCTTGGATCGGTCAGTAGTGGGGGTAGAAGCTCAACAAATGGTGGTAAATGGCCAGCGCGGTCAGGATCGCGAAGCCCAGCACCCACAGCAGCGGCAGCGCCAGCACCAGCGCACCGCGGGCGCCGCGCGTGACCAGGGAGCGCAGATGCCATAGCGCCGCCAGCAGCCCGCCCGGGAAGGCCAGGAAGCTGGCGGCCTGCGCCAGCGCCACGACCAGGCCTGGATCGCCGTCCTGCATCAGCACGAAGGCCAGGCTCCACAGGACGGCACTGGCCAGCACCAGGCAGCAGGCCACCCGCACCCAGGCCAGGCTGCGCTCCGGCGCGGCAACGCCATGGCGGCGCCGTACCCGCGCCGCCACCGGCCAGGCCAACACGGTGCCCAGCGCCAGCGCCAGCGCGCCGAACAGCGCCAGCCGCATCGCGGGACCGGCCATGAACGGCACCGGCTCGAACACGAAGGCAAACACATAGGGCTCCAGGCCCCAGCGCACGACCTTGCCGTCGGCCACCCGCGCCTGCAGCCGGCGCTTGCCGTGCTCCTCGTGCCACAGGAAGGGCTTCACCTCGCGAAAGGTGCTGCGCGCGCCGCCGATCTCGAGCGCCACACGGCCATCGGCCACGGCCTCCACGCGCAGCGGCGCCAGCAGCTGCAGCAGCGACACGAAGGTCGAGTCCTCGCGCCGGGAATTGCGGTAGGCGCCGGCCAGCATCTGGGCGTGGGCGGCCGCCGTGGCCGCGTCGACGCCCGGCCCGGCGGGTGGGCGGCGGTCGGGCAGGTAGCGGTCGGCAAAGCCCTCGTACAGGCGTTCGCGCAGCCACTTGCCCAGGTCGTGGCGGCCCGCTGCGTTGACCGACACGTACAGGCCAATGCCCTGGTCGGGCAGCAGGATCAGGTCGGAATGGAACAGGTTGGTATCGCCGCCATGGCCGACGGCGCGGTGGCCGTTCATGTCCTGCTGGTAGAAGCCCAGGCCGATGCCGTTCAGGTCGGGCATGCCGCGCGTGATCGTCGTGTGCATCAGCTCGACCGTCTCGGGCCGCAGGATGCGCTGGCCGTCGAGTTCCCCACCCTGCAGGAAAGCCAGCATGAAGCGCGCGATGTCGCCGGCGGGCGCCGCCAGGCTACCGGCCGGCGCCAGGTTGACGATCTCGTAGCCCTGCGGCTCGTCGTCCACGCTCAGGTAACCCTGCGACATCTGGCCGCGCAGCGCCGGTGGCAGCGGCTGGCGGAAGGTCGACTGGCGCATGCCGAGGGGCGCGAAGATATGCTGTTCGACATAGTCGTCGAAGGATTGCCCGGCGACGCGCTCGACGATGTAGCCGGCCAGCGCGGTGGCCCAGTTCGAATAACCGGGCGTGGTGCCGGGGTCGTACAGGTAGGGCGGGATATGGCGTTTCAGCACCCGGGCCTGGTCCGGCGCGCTGTCGCCAATCACGATCAGGCCGCGGCCCGCCTCTTCCAGTCCGGTGGTATGCGTCAGCACGTGGCGCAGCGTCAGCGGCTGCCCCCGGCGCGCCGGCACGGCGAAGTCGAGGTAGCGGTTCAGGTCCGCATCGAGATCGAGCTTGCCCTGCTCGACCAGCTGCATGACCGCGGTCCAGGTAAACAGCTTGGAGATGGAGCCGGGACGGAACAGCGTGCGCGCCGGGTTGACCGGCAGGCCCTTGCGCCAGTCGGCGTAGCCATAGCCCTTCTCGAGCAGCGGCCGGCCGTCCCTGACCACCACCACCACCGCGCCCGGCACGCCGGCAGTGCGCAGGGCGGAGGGCATCATCCCGTCGAGCCAGGTCTCGAGGTCGGCGGCGTCCAGGACCGGCGCTGTCGCCGGCGCCGTGTCCGGCACGGCCTCCTGCGCCATGACCTGGGCGATCAGGAAAACGCCCAGCACCAGCACCGCGGCGCGCAAGGCGGCCCGGATGCCGCTTGACACACGCATCAGAAGTTCCGCGCCAGGTGCACGCCAACGGTACGCGGCTGGACCGGGGTGGCGCGCAGCGGACCGCCGAACGCGGTCAGCGCCGTGTCGGCATTGTTCAGTGCGCGCTTGTCGGCCAGGTTGCGCACGAAGGCGCCCACCTGCCAGGCATCGATCTCCATGCCCAGCTGCAGGTCGGCCAGGACGTAGCCCGGCATGCTGAAGTAAGGAATCGAGGTCTCGGGCGAATCGAAGCCGGCATTGCGCTGGCCCACGCCGCGTATGGTGACGCCGGCGTGGCTGCGGTGGCCGGCCAGTGCGAAGTCATAGCGTCCGCCCAGCGCGGCCGACACGCGCGCGCTGTACGGCAGGCGCGCGCCGGACGGGCCCAGCGCGGGCGCGTCCTCGGTGAGCTTGGCGTCGGTCCAGGCCAGGCTGCCGTCCACGCTGAAACGCTCGTCGAGCTTGTAGCGCCAGGCCAGCTCCAGGCCCGTGGACTCGGCCTTGCCGGCGTTGCCGGTAAGGGTCGTGGCCCCGACCGCGATCGGCTGCTGCAGCTTGTCCCAGCGAATGTTGAACAAGGCCGCTTCGATGAACAGGCGCCGGTCGAGCAGGTCGGCCTTGTAGCCAAGCTCATAGCTCCACAGGGTATCGGGTTCGAACGACAGCGGCGCGCCCGGCACCAGCTGGCCGTCCTGGTCGATCGCCGGCGGGTTCGGGCCGCCGGGACGGTAGCCGCTGGCGGCGCGCAAGTACACGCTGCTGGTCTTGTCGATCGAGTAGCGCGCGGTCGCCAGGTAGGTCTTGGAGCTTTCCTTGCCGGCCGATTCGAAATCCTTCACGCCATTGGTGACCGTGCCATACACCTGGCGATTGCGCGCCGAGCGCGCGCCGACCGTGAACGACCAGGCCGCGCTCGGGTTCCAGGTCAGGTCGCCGTAGACCGCGTTCTCCTGGAACTGCGAAGGCTGGCCCGAGGTCACGAAATCCATCTGCGAATCGTCCGGCAACTGGGCATAGAGGCGCTGGAAACGGTTGCCGGTTTCCTTGTTGTGATAAAAGCCGAGCAGCCATTCGAGCGGGCCGCGGCTGGAAGTCAGGCGTACTTCGGCGGTGCGCTTGCGCAGGTCGATATCGTTGTCGAGGCCCGCGAACGCGAGACCCTCGCTGCCGACGATCTCGGTGGCGTCGAGCGCCGTCTCGCCCTTGAAACGCTGGGCCGACGTGATCACGTTCAGGCGCGCCCAACCCATCTCGTATTCGAGCGTCCCGGACAGCACGCCGGTCTTGATCTCGTAGGGCTCCTCGCGATACAGGAACTGGGTCAGGTCGCCATACATCGGCTGGCCGGTGGCGGCGTCGTACTGGGCGATGACGGTGCCGTCGCGCTCGATGTTCTGCTGGGTCGCGGTCAGGCGGATGCGCAGCTTCGAGCTCGGATCGAACAGCAGCGAGGCGCGTATGCCGCGGGTGTCGCCTTCGTTGACATCGTCGCCTGTCACGCGGCCGACCGATTTGATGTAGCCGCCGTCATGTTCGTTGAAGGCCGCCACCCGCAACGCGGCGACGCCCGGGCTGAGCGGCATGTTGAACACGGCGTTCTCGGTGTGGCCGAGCGAGCCGCCCTTGCTCTGGCGCAGCGTCAGGCCGGCCTTGCCCGAGAATCCGCTCGGATCCGGATCGTTGGTGACGTACTTGAGCAGGCCGCCCATGGCGCCAGCGCCGTACAGCGTGCCCTGGGGACCGCGCAGCACCTCGACGTGGTGCAGGTCGAGCAGCGACAGGTCGAGCGCCGACACCGCCTCGCCGACGAAGCCGGTGCTGGAACCGAAGGCCACGTCGTCGATATAGATGCCGACGGTCGGCGCGCTCATGCTGCCCACCGAGACGCCGCGGATCGCCACCTGGCCGCGCCCGGGACCGCCGTCGCTGTCGACGTGCACACCCGGCAGCGAGCCCACGTAGTCGGTAAGCGAGGCGGCGCCGGAGCTGGCCAGCGCCTCGGTATCGATCGTCTCGACGCGCAGCGGCACGTCGCGGATCGGCTCGCGGCGCCGGGTGGCGGTTACGGTGACCACTTCGGCCGCGCCGATGGCGGCGGCGGCCGGCGCGGCCTGGGCCGCAACGGACGGATCGACCGCCTGGGCGGCGGCGGTATCGGCAGCCACCATGGAGACGAAGGCGGCGACCGCCAGGCATACGGCCCGGTAGCGCGGAAGACCGCTGGGAACGGGAATCGACGACGGCAAGACGCTTCGGTACATGATGCACTCCTGGTGGTGGAACTGCGGTCAATACGTTTTTGACGACTACGTTGCTACATCTGCAAACAGCTGTTATTCGGGAGGTCGAACGACCGGGATCGCGATATGCGACGGATACGCCGCCGAGCGGTAGATGCGATGGGTCGCCGCCTTGAAGTCGCTGTCGCCGGCCTCGAAGATATTGGGGACGAAGGTTTGCGGATTGCGGTCGATGAGCGGGAACAGGCTGCTCTGGACCTGCACCATCAGGCGGTGGCCCTTGCGGAAGGTGTAGTTCTGGGTGTGCAGGCTGAACGGATAGGCGAGCACCGCGCCGGGCCGGATCGCCTGCGGCTTGCCGAAGCCGTTGCGATAGCGTGCGCGGAACACCTCGTTCGAGACCATCAGCTGGAAACCCGACATGGCCCAGTTGGTCGGGATGTGTTCCGGATAGACATCGATGAGCTTGACGACCCAGTCGGCGTCGCTGCCGCTGGTGGAGGCGAACAGGTGCGCCGTGATGTCGCCGGCGATCGTGAGGTCGGCCTCGAGCGGCGCGCTCTCCCAGCTGAGCACGTCTGGACGGCCATCGACGAAGCGCTGGTCCTCGACCATCCAGGTCGACCAGCCCGAGCCGCCGGGGAAATAAGTGGCCTGGATCGGGCGCTGGCGATACGGCACCGGGTGCGCGGGATCGGACACGTAGCTGTCAAAACCGGCGCCGGCTCCAGCGCCGGGTGGCGTGAACGACAGCGCGCGGCCGGCGCCCAGGTACAGCTTGCGCTGCTCGACGCCCTGCTTCGGCGGCCAGGCGTTCCAGCGCCGCCAGCGGTTGCTGCCGGCCTCGAAGGTCAGCGCCTCGGGCAGGTCCAGGCTGCCGCGGTCCTTCAGGTGGAAGGCGAACCACGGCACTTCGATCTGCTCGCGGTAATACTTCGCCGTCGCGCTGTCGAACCCGATCGCGCCCAGCGCATCGCCCGCACCCATCCTGGCGCCGCCGTGCTTCCACGGTCCCACCACCAGATGGTTCACGCCCTTGCGGTCGTTCTTTTCCAATGCCTGGTAGATGGTCATCGGGCCATAGAAGTCTTCCTGGTCCCACCACCCGGCGACGTTCAGCGTCGGCACGGTCGTCTCGCGTGCCCGGGTGTCGAACGCCCTCGCCTGCCAGAAAGCGTCGTAGGTGGGATGGGCGGCGAAATCGTTCCAGGTTGCGATCTTCCCTTTGAACAGCTGGCGGTTGACGTTGGCCAGCGCGCCCAGTCCGAGGTACCAGGCATAGGTGTCGTAGCGGTCGAAGGCGTACTGCGCGTTGCCCTTGCCGCTTTCCATCATGAAGGCGTACTCGAAGCCGTAGCTCAGGCGAAAAGCGCCATTGTGGAAGAAGTCGTCGCCCCGCCACATGTCGGCCGGCGACGCCATCGGCGCGATGGCCTTGAGCGCGGGATGCGGCTCGAGCGACGCTTGCACCGCGGTCCAGCCCAGGTAGGAGTTGCCCAGCATGCCGACCCGGCCGTTATTCGACGGGACGTTCGCCAGCATCCACGCGATGCTGTCATGGGCGTCGGTGCCCTCGTCGAGACTGGTGGTGTCGCCGAGCGCGCGCGCCGGGCGCAGCATGGCGAATTCGCCCTCCGAGCCGAATTTGCCGCGCAGGTCCTGGAAGGCGAAGATGTAGCCGTCGTCCGCCAGTTCGCGGTAGCGGGTCGCGATTGCCTGCGCGGAGTCGTCGATGCCGTAGGGCGTGCGCAGGAACAGGATCGGCAGCGCGCCGGTCGCCCCCGCGGTTGCCCCCACGGTTGCCCCCGCAGTTGTTCCCGTAGTTGCTCCACCTGGCACGAAGATCCGGGTGCGCAGCTTGACGCCGTCGCGCATCGGGATCATGGCGTCCGTAACTGTCCACGGCTCGGCACGCGCTCCGACAAAACCAGCCTGGCCTGCCGCAGCGCTGTCCTGGGCACTGGAAGGAGCGGGGTGCAGCGCCAGCATGGCACCCGCGGCAAGGACCAGGGACAGGCGTGACGCGATCGTGCCGGGCAAGCTCATTGACGTCTCCAGAGACAATCTACACTTTATTTATTTCTAAATTTGAAAATCATGCGATTTCAGAAATATATTCGATTATCGTGGAAACTTCAAAGGCATTTTGACTATCCCGTGTCAACCAGACACAGGACGCATCGTTGACAACGGCAGCCTTCCCTTCCTAGACTGGAACAACCGCCTAGCCATCAGCCGAGGAAGAGATGACCTCAGTTGCTACCGGATCGCGTTTCGAAACCGTGTTGCGCTGTCCCGCCGAGTTGCAGGAAGAAGAGGGATGGGCCTTCGTGGTCCTGCCCAAGGCCATCAGCGCTGTTTTCCCGCGCCGTGGCAGGACCAATGTGCAAGGGCTTATCGAGGGTCATCGATTCCAGGCCACGCTGGAGCCCGATGGCCGGTTGAGCCACTGGCTCAAGGTGCCGGCAACGCTGATGGAAGAAGCAGGAGTGACAATCGGGGACACGGTCACGCTCGACGTCGCACCCGCAGCCGCAGAGCTGGAACCTTCGATGCCGCCCGAATTGGGCGACATGCTCGCGGCCTCGCCCCGAGCGAAAGCGGTCTGGGACGCCACCACCACCGTCGCCCGCATCGACTGGGTGCACTGGATCGAATCGGCCAGGCAGGCCGCCACCCGCGCCAAGCGCGTGGCCGATGCGGGCGACATGCTTGCATCGGGCAAGAAGCGGGTCTGTTGTTTCGATCCATCGGGCTACTACAGCAAGAGCATGCGGCCGCCGCGCGAGGCGAAGTAAACCGGCGCCGGCGCCCGTTCGCGGCATCAGCCGAATGAGGCAGCGGCCAGTACCACCAATGCGCCATGTTGACCCTGGCGCCGGCGACTACGATTACCGGGCATCAAGACATCGCCGTCAGCGGAATCGTTGCGCGCAGCGCGTCCGGCCCGGCTGCCGGCAGTGGCCCGCCGTGGCCGATAGCGCACCGCATGCCGCCAGCCGTTCCACCATTTACAAGGACAAGAATCATGAAGACAATCATGCACCTCATCAGTGCCCTCCCCTTCCTCATCGCCGGCGCCCTGCCGGCCCTTGCGGCTCCGGCAGCGAACGTCAAGCCGACCGTCATCCTGGTGCATGGCGCGTTCGCCGATGCGACCAGCTGGAACGGCGTGGTCGCCAAGCTGCGCAGCGATGGCTATACCGTCATCGGCGCCGCCAATCCGCTGCGCAGTGTCAAAGGTGACGCCGCATTCCTGACCAGCATCGTCGAGAATGTGAACGGTCCCGTGGTCCTGGTGGGGCACTCGTACGGTGGCGCGGTGATCTCCGCCGCGGCGAACGGTCAGCCGAACGTGAAGAGTCTCGTCTATATCGCGGCTTTTGCGCCGGAAGAAGGCGAGACCGTCCTCGGGCTGTCCGGACGCTTCCCCGGAAGTACGCTCGGTGGGGCGCTGGCCAAGCCGGTGACGCTGGAACACGACGGCAAGGACTTGTATATACAGCAGGAAAAATTTCACCAGCAGTTCGCTGCCGACCTGCCGGTGGCGCAGGCGCAGCTGATGGCGGTCGCCCAGCGTCCGGTCACCGAAGCCGCGCTCAACGAAGCGGCCGGCGCGCCCGCCTGGAAGCAACTGCCATCGTATTTCCTCTATGGGACGCGCGACAAGAATATCCCGCCGGCGGCGCTGGGCTTCATGGCCGAGCGTGCGAAGTCGCGCAAGACCGTCAGGATCGAGGGCGCGTCGCATTCGGTGATGGCGTCACACCCCGATGCGGTGGTACGGATCATCGGCGAGGCGGCCGCCGCAAAGTAGAGGCCGGGGCGACGTGGCGCGGCCGGTCTTGCACCTCAGTCGAACTTGCTGAAATCCGGCTTGCGCTTTTCGAAGAAGGCGGTGAATGCTTCCTTCGCTTCTGGGCCGGTGAGCATGGCGCTGAAGCGTTCGTTTTCGACCGCGATCGTCTCTTTCACCAGCGTGCCGCGTGCGCGCTTCATCAGCGCCTTCGTCGTGCGGATCGACGCCGGGGGCAGCTTGGCCAGCTTGGCGGCCTGGCCCCGGGCGAAGAACAGCAGCTCGGCGGCCGGCAGCACACGGGCCACGATGCCCATCTCCAGCGCTTCCGGGGCCACGAACGGCTCGCCCAGCAGCAGCTTCTCGGCGGCGCGGGTGTAGCCGGCCGCTTGCGCCACCAGCAGCGACGAAGCGAATTCCGGGCACAGGCCGAGCTGGGTGAAGGGCATCGAGAAGCTGGCGTTGTCGGCCGCGTAGACCAGGTCGCAGTGCATCAGCAAGGTGGTGCCGATGCCGACCGCGGCGCCGGCGACGGCCGCCACCACCGGTTTGGTTGCGCCTTCCAGCGCGGTCATGAACTGGAAGACCGGCCGCTCGGGCGTCATCGCGCCTTCGCCGACGTTGTTCAGGAAGTCATCCAGGTCGTTCCCGGCGGTGAAGATCTCGGGCTGGCCGGTGATCAGGATGGCGCGCACCGCGGCGTCCTGCTCGGCGTCGCGCAGCGCGTCGGCCATGGCCTGGTACATCGCGCCGGTGATCGCGTTCTTGCGTTCGACACGGTTGAATTCGATGGTGAGGATGCCGTCGGCTTTGGTGAGGCGGATGGTCATTGCTGTCTCCCGATTTTTCTTGGGCTGGTTGGACGCGTGGGCGGGAGACCCGCCCACCCCACGTCACGCTCGCGGCATTGACGTCGGGTGCTTGGATTTCCCGCCCACGCTTGAAAAGCGGCGGCTGCGATGCCGCCATGTTCGCTTAGACGCGCTCGATGATGCCCGCGGCGCCCATGCCGGCGCCGACGCACATCGTCACCATGCCGTACTTGAGATTGTTACGGCGCAGCGCGTGCACGACGGTCGCGGCGCGGATCGCGCCGGTCGCGCCCAGCGGGTGGCCCAGGGCGATCGCGCCGCCCATCGGGTTGACCTTGCTGGTGTCCAGGCCCAGGTCGCGGATCACGGCCAGCGCCTGGGCGGCGAATGCTTCGTTCAGCTCGATCCAGTCGAGCTGGTCTTGCGTGATGCCGGCGGCGGCCAGCGCCGCAGGAATCGCCACCTTCGGGCCGATGCCCATGATTTCCGGCGGCACGCCGCGCACGGCGAACGACGAGAACTTGGCCAGCGGGGTCAGGTTGTGCTCCTTCAGGATCTTTTCGCTGACCACGATCAGCGCGCCGGCGCCGTCCGACATCTGCGACGAGGTCGCGGCGGTGACCGAACCCTTGGCCGCGAACACGGGTTTCAGCTTGGCCATGCCTTCGGCGGAAGCGTCGGCCCGCGGGCCTTCGTCGCTGTCCACGGTGCGGCGCTTGGTCTCGATCTCGCCGGTGGCCAGGTTCGGCGTGCGGGTGATGATCTCGACCGGCGTGATCTCGTCCTTGAAGTAACCGGCCTGCTGGGCGGCGATGGCGCGGCGGTGCGATTCCAGGCCGAAGGCGTCCTGGTCTTCGCGCGACACCTTCCACTGGTTGGCGACCTTCTCGGCGGTCAGGCCCATGCCGTAGGCCAGGCCCACGTTCTCGTCCTTGAACACGTCCATATTGATCGACGGGTGGTGGCCCATCATCGGCACCATCGACATCGATTCGACGCCGCCGGCGATCATGACGTCGGCTTCGCCCACGCGGATGCGGTCGGCCGCCATCGCCAGCGCGGTGATGCCGGATGCGCAGTAGCGGTTGACGGTGACGCCGCCCACGGTGTTCGGCAGGCCGGCCAGCACCACGGCGTTACGCGCCACGTTGAAGCCCTGCTCGGCCTCGGGGAACGAGCAGCCGACGATGGCGTCGACGATCAGGGCCGGGTCCAGGTTCGGCACGGCGGCCATGGCGCCGCGGATCGCGTGCACCAGCAGGTCGTCGGGGCGGGTCTTGTTGAACATGCCGCGCGGCGCCTTGCCGATCGGGGTACGGGTCGCTGCGACGATGTATGCGTCTTGAAGTTGTTTGCTCATGTCAGTAATCCTGTCTTGTCCGCGACTTAGTTACGCACCGGCTTACCGGTCTGCATCATGCCCATGATCCGTTCCTGGGTCTTCGGATTGTTCAGCAGCGCCACGAAGGCCTTGCGTTCCAGGTCGAGGATCCACTGCTCGCTCACCACGCTGCCCTGGTCGATATCGCCGCCCGTCACGATCTCGGCGATGGTGTCGCCCAGGTGGTAGTCATAGGCCGAGATGAAGCCGCCGTCGCGCATATTGACCATCTGGCCGCGGATCGTGGCCCAGCCGTAGCGGCCGGTGACCGGGAAGGTGCGGCGTGCCGGAGCGCGGTAGCCGGCGTCGAACATGGCGCGCGCGGTGGTCTTCGCCACGTGCAGCAGTTCGTACGCGTTGAAGACGATGACATCGTCTTCTTTCAGGTAGCCCATGGCCTTCGCTTCGAGCGCCGACTTCGACACTTGCGCGGTGGCCGCATTCATGAAGCCGTTCTTGAGGAACTGCAGGATGTCGTTGCCCTTGGCTTCATTGGCCGCGCGCAGCGCCGCTTCTTTCAGGCCGCCGCCGGCCGGCACCAGGCCGACGCCCACTTCGACCAGGCCGATATACGACTCGATCGACGCCACGCGCTTGCTGGCGTGCAGCGCCAGCTCGCAGCCGCCGCCCAGCGCCAGGCCGGCAACCGCCGCCACCACCGGGATGTTCGAATACTTCATCGCCATGAAGGTGTCCTGCAGCTCGCGCACGATCGGCTCCATCGCCTTCGCGCCGCCGGCCATGAAGGCCGGCAGGGCCGATTGCAGGTCGGCGCCGGCCGAGAACGCGCCGCCTTCGGCCGCGTCGGTGTTCCAGATCACGATGCCCTTGAAGCCTTGCTCGGCTTCTTTCAAGGCGCGCTGGATACCCTTGATGACGCCATCGCCGATGACGTGCATCTTGGTCTTGAGCGAGATGACCAGGATCTCGTCGTCCGAATGCCACAGGCGCACGGAGTCGTCTTCGAACACGGTGGTGCCGAAGGTTTTTGCATCCGTCGCGGTCGAGCCGATCACCGGCGCGCGGAATTGCTGGCGCTGGTACACCGGCAGGTCGGACACCGGCACATACGCGTTCCTGGTGACCGAGTACGAACCTTCAGGGGCATGCACGCCCTTCTCGGCGACCGGACCCTCGAACACCCAGGCCGGCAGCGGCGCATCGGTCAGCGCCTTGCCGGCGTCGATGTCTTCCTTGACCCACTGCGCGATCTGGGTCCAGCCGGCCGCTTGCCAGGTCTCGAACGGACCGACGCTCCAGCCGAAGCCCCAGCGCATCGCGAAGTCGATGTCGCGCGCGTTGTCGGCGATGGTGTCGAGGTGGAAGGCGATGTAGTGGAAGGCGTCGCGGAAGATCGCCCACAGGAATTGCGCCTGCGGGTTGGTCGAATCGCGCATGGCCTTGAATTTCTTGACCGGGTCTTTTTCTTTCAGGATGCGGCCGACGATGTCGGCGGCCTTCGCGCCGCCGGCGACGTATTCACCGGTGGCGAAGTCCAGGCGCTGGATCTCCTTGCCGACCTTCTTGTAGAAACCGGCGCCGGTCTTCTGGCCCAGTGCGCCCTTCTCGATCAGCCTGGCCAGGATGTCAGGGGTCTTGTAGACGCTGAAGAATGGGTCGTCCTTCAGGTTGTCCTGCATGGTCTTGATCACGTGGCCCATCGTGTCCAGGCCGACCACGTCCGCGGTGCGGAAGGTGCCCGACTTGGCGCGGCCGAGTTTTGCGCCGGTCAGGTCGTCGACCACGTCCACCGACAAGCCGAATTTCTCGGCTTCGACGATGGTCGCCAGCATGCCGAAGATGCCGACGCGGTTGGCGATGAAGTTCGGCGTGTCCTTGGCGCGCACGACGCCCTTGCCCAGGGTCGAGGTCAGGAAGGTCTCGAGCTGGTCGAGGATCTCCGGACGGGTGCCGGTGGTCGGGATCAGTTCCACCAGGTGCATGTAGCGCGGTGGATTGAAGAAGTGCACGCCGCAGAAGCGCGCCTTCAGTTCGCTGTCGAAGCCTTCGGCCAGCTTGTTGATCGACAGGCCCGAGGTGTTCGAGGCGAAGATCGCATGCGGCGCGATATGCGGGGCGACCTTGGCGTACAGGTCGTGTTTCCAGTCCATGCGCTCGGCGATGGCTTCGATGATCAGGTCGCAGCCGGCCAGCACGTCGAGGTTGTCCTCGTAGTTGGCCACTTCGATCAGGGCCGCGTCGTCCTTGTTGCCCAGCGGGGCCGGCGACAGTTTCTTCAGGTTCTCGATGGCGCGCAGCACGATGCCGTTCTTTGGACCTTCCTTTGCAGGCAGATCAAACAGCACGACCGGCACCTTGGCGTTCACGCAGTGCGCGGCGATCTGCGCACCCATCACGCCGGCGCCCAGCACGGCGACTTTCTTGACGATGAAATTGGACATGTGTATTCCTTATTCCTTGGTTGGCTCGCCGTTCCCGCGTAGGGGGAACCCAGGTTCGTGAGCGCAGTGGCTGCTCCGACCTGGATCCCCGCCTTCGCGGGGATGACGGCGGTTTCTATCAGCGTGACAGGTGATTAGAACAGTTCGGCGTCCAGCGCCGTCAGGTTCGCGGCGCCCGAACGTGCCTGGCGGATCAGCATCGCGGTTTCTGGATACAGGCGCGCGAAATAGAAGCGGATGGTCGCCAGCTTCGATTCATAGAACTTGTCGCCCGAGTCCAGCTTGGCCAGCGCGATCTTGGCCTGTTGCGCGAACAGGTAGCTGTAGACCAGGTGGCCGGCCACGCGCAGATAAGGCACGGCGGCGGCGCCGACTTCGTCCGGATTCTGGAAGGCCTTCATGCCGATTTCCATCGTCAGCTTGGTGACCTTGTCGCCCAGTTCGCCCAGCGGAGTCACGAACTCGGACAGCGATTCATCCAGGCCGTTGTCTTCCACGAACGACTTGATCTTCTCGCCGAACTTGCGCAGTTTGGCGCCGTTGTCCATCAGGATCTTGCGGCCCAACAGATCCAGCGACTGGATGGTGTTGGTGCCTTCATAGATCATGTTGATGCGGGCGTCGCGCACATATTGCTCCATGCCCCATTCGGCGATGTAGCCATGGCCGCCGTACACCTGCATTGCTTCCGAGGTCGCGATCCAGCCGTTGTCCGTGATGAAGGCCTTGATGATCGGGGTCAGGAGGGCCACTTCGTCGGCCGCTTCCTTGCGCACGTCTTCGTCAGGGTGGCTCAGTTCACGGTCGATCTGCAGCGCGACATACGACGAGAACGCACGCGCGCCTTCGGCGTACGCCTTGGCCGTCAGCAGCATGCGGCGCACGTCCGGGTGCACGATGATCGGGTCGGCAGGTTTGTCCGGCGCCTTCGGGCCCGACAGGCTGCGCATCTGGATGCGGTCCTTGGCATAGGCCAGCGCGTTCTGGTACGCAACTTCGGTCAGGCCCAGCGACTGCATGCCCACGCCCAGGCGCGCGGCGTTCATGAACACGAACATCGCCTGCAGGCCCTTGTGCGGCTGGCCGATCAGGGTGCCGCGTGCATTGTCCAGGTTCATCTGGCAGGTCGAATTGCCGTGGATGCCCATTTTTTCTTCGATGGCGCCGCAGGCGATGCCATTGCGTTCGCCCAGCGAACCGTCGTCGTTCGGCAGGAATTTCGGCACCAGGAACAGCGAGATGCCCTTCGAGCCTTCAGGGGCGTCCGGCAGGCGCGCCAGCACCAGGTGGACGATGTTTTCGGACATATCGTGTTCGCCGGCCGAGATGAAGATCTTGGAGCCGGTGATCAGGTAGGTGCCGTCGGCCTGCGGTTCGGCCTTCGAGCGCAAGAGGCCCAGATCGGTGCCGCAGTGCGCTTCAGTCAGGCACATGGTGCCGGTCCACTCGCCCGAGACCAGTTTCGGCAGGTACAGGCGTTTCTGATCGTCGGTGCCGTGCTCGAGCAGGCACTCGTAGGCGCCGTGCGACAGGCCCGGGTACATCGACCAGGCCTGGTTCGACGAATTGAGCATCTCGTAGAACGAGTTGTTCAGCGAGATCGGCAGGCCCTGGCCGCCGTACTCGGGGTCGCAGGCCAGCGCCGCCCAGCCGCCTTCGACGTACTGCTTATAGGCTTCCTTGAAGCCCTTCGGGGTGGTGACGGTCTTGTCCGCCGCGTTGAAATGGCAGCCTTCGCGGTCGCCCGAGTGGTTCAGCGGGAACAGCACCTCTTGCGTGAACTTCGCACCTTCTTCGAGCACCTGGTTGATGATGTCGGCATCGATCTCCGAGTACTTCGGCAGATTCTTGAATTCTTCGGTGACGTTGAGGAATTCGTGCAGAACGAACTGCATATCCCGGATTGGCGCGACGTACTGACCCATGGTTTTCTCCTGAACGAAGGTAAAGATGTTGGACGTGGCAGGCGGCCTTATGCCGCCTGGTGGTCTTGCGGTTGTTGGGGATTGCGGTAATTCTCGATCAGGCGCTCGAAGGCGGCCCGCGCGCGCTCGACCGCGCCTGGATTGCGCAGGAAGCGGGCATCGTGGTGCAGGGCCAGGATCAGGCCGTGCATCTCGAACACCAGCTGGGCGGCATCCACGTCAGGCCGCAGGTGGCCGATCTCGACCGCCTGCTGCACGCTGCGCAGCAAGGCTTCCTGCCAGGCGCGCACCATCGACACCAGCTGCTCGCGGATCGGACCTTCGCGGTCGTCATACTCGACCGCGCCGCTGATATAGATGCAGCCGGACGCGATCTCGACCGACACGCGCTTGACCCAGCGGGTATACATCGCCACCAGACGCGGCAGGCCGCGCGTTTCCTTGATGCTGGGGTAAAAGACCTCATGCTCGAAGCGGTGGTGGTAGAGCTTGACCACCTCGAGCTGCAAGTCTTCGCGCGAGCCGAAGTGGGCGAACACGCCCGATTTGCTCATGCTCATCCGGTCGGCCAGCAGGCCGATGGTCAGGCCTTCGAGGCCGTTGCGGCTGGCGAGCTCGAGCGCGATATCGAGGATCGCGGCCCGCGTCTGCTCACCCTTGCGCATGAATTTTGCTGAAGTACTGATGGCTTCCCCTGAATCGAAAAAAATCCGAACGCTCGTACTATTATCTATCAGCCGAGGAATGTCAAACGGGAACTTAGAGGTGACGTTCTATTGATGCATGACAACGATCGGTGCCTGGAGAAGGCACCGCGGAGCGCTTCCGGCAGGCCACCGTGGGTAGCGGTTGGAAGTTTGTTGTTTCAGCTATAAAGGTACAGTATTTTTCGGGATCGGGATATCCCGTTGACGGGGTGCATCTGAAGCCCGTCATTCCTCATTGACGCGCTCCATTGCCCGCCGGTCGCGCTTGGTCGGCCGGCCCTTGATGTCCATGCTCGGCTCCGGGTACAGGCGGCGCGCCGTCTTGTCGTTTTCGCGCCGCGCGATGCTTTCATCGGTCTCGAAATAAAGGGTGCGCGCCACCGGCGCCGGGCCGCGCGAACCCGAGATCGCGGCTACGATCACTTCCCAGCGATCCGATCCGTTGTCGATCATGATCCTGTCGTTCATCTTGACGGCGCGCGCCGGCTTGACCGGCTCGCCGCCGATCCTCACCCGGCCACGGTCCACCGCGTCCTGGGCCAGCGAGCGGGTCTTGAAAAAGCGCGCCGCCCACAGCCATTTGTCGATTCTTACATTGTCGCTGTCCATTACCCAACCCTTCATGAAACGGGACTTGCCCGCGCTTGACCCATGTATGGTGGCAGCAGCGATTATTCAAGAGGAATAACAACATGCCATGCATGACCAAATAGTTGAAAAAATCCGGCCCGGCTGCGTTCAGGGAGCGTGGCGCGACATGCGCTGCCTCTCCTTTAACCCATCAACGGAACAACCAGCAGCCCATGGCCACCTATATCAGCACCAAGAACGTCGTCGCCGGAGAAAAAGACGGCTACGTCGACTTCATCCTCACCCTCGATGCGCCCTCGCAAGAACAGGTCAGCGTTCGCTACGGCACGAATTCCATGTCGGCCAGTTCCGGCTCGTCGAACGACTATATCCATGCCAGCGGCAGCGTGGTGTTCGCGCCCAGCGTGACCAGCCAGACAGTGCGCGTTTCGCTCGTCGACGACCTGGCCGGCGAAACGCCGGAAAGCTTCGAACTCACGCTGTGGGACGCCACCAACGCGGTGATCGCCACGCCGAACGCCACCGCCACGATCGTCGACAACGATACCATCGGTGATGGCGCCAACCCGGCCGCCCTGTCGGTGCGCGACGTCGTCGTCGACGCCAGCGCCGGCACCGCCACCTTTGCCGTGGTACTGGACAAGGCGGTGGGCGGCAGCTTCAGCGTGGGCTACCAGACCGCCAATGGCAATGCCCTGGCCGGCAGCGACTACGTCGCGGCCAGCGGCTCTCTGGCGTTTGCCGCGGGCGACACCGTCAAGCACGTGACGGTCGCCCTGCCACGCGCAGACGCGGCCGCGCCGGATGAAATCTTCAAGCTGGTGCTGGGCGCGGTTTCCGGAGGGGCGAGCGGGTCGGTCGTGGTCGCCGACGGCGTCGGCCAGGCGCTGATCGGCGCGCATGGCCAGACGCCCAAGGCCCTGCCGGCGCTGTGCGTGAGCAATCCGCACGTCGGCGAAAGCGAAGGATATGTCGACTTCGTGGTCAGCCTCGATGCGCCGTCGGAACGCGAAGTCAGCGTGTACTTCGGCACCGATTCCCTGACCGCTTTCTCGGGCAGCTCGCAAGACTACATCCATGCCAGCGGCATCCTTGTATTTGCCCCCGGCACCACTACCCAGACCGTGCGCGTCGCGCTGCCGAACGACCTGGCCGTCGAATCGCTCGAGACCTTCGGCCTGGTGCTGTCGAACGTGCAGAACGCCGTGCTCGCCAAATCCCACGGCATCGCCACGATCGTCGACAACGACCGCATCGCCGACGCCGCCAGGCCGGCCAGCCTGTCGGTGCGCGACGTCGTCGTCGACGCCGGCGCCGGCACCGCCACCTTCGCCGTGGTGCTGGACAAGGCGGTCGGACGCAGCTTCAGCGTCGGCTACGCGACCGCTGACGGCAACGCCAGCGCCGGCAGCGACTACCTCGCCGCCAGCGGCAGCCTGACCTTCGGGGCGGGCGAGACCGTCAAGAACGTGACGATCGTGCTGCCGCGCGACGGCGCGGCCGAGCCGGACGAGATGTTCAGCCTGGTATTGGGCGCGCTGTCCGGCCCGGCCGGCAACATGGTCACGGTTGCCGACGGCATCGGCCAGGCGACGATCGGCGCGCATGGCCAGACCGCCAAGGCAATGCCCGCGATTAACGTGAGCAACCCGGTCGTGGGCGAAAGCGCGGGCTACGTCGACTTTGTCGTCAGCCTCGATGCGCCCTCGGAAACCGAGGTCAGCGTGTACTATGGCACCGATTCCGCGACCGCCTACTCGGGCAGCTCGCAGGACTACCTCCATGCCAGCGGCACGCTGGTGTTCGCTCCCGGCACCACCACCCAGACGGTGCGCGTAGCGCTCCCCGACGACCTGGCGGCGGAGCCGCTGCAAAACTTTTCGCTGCTCCTGTCGAACGCCCGCAATGGCGTCATCGCCAACGCCCACGGCACTGCCACCATCGTCGACAACGACAGCATCGCCGACCGCGCCAATCCGGCCGGCCTGTCGGTGCGCGACGTGGTGGTCGACGCCAGCGCCGGCAGCGCCACCTTCGCCGTCGTGCTCGACAAGGCGGCCAGCGCCAACTTCAGCGTTGCCTACGGCACGGCGAACGGCAGCGCCCACGCCGGCAGCGACTACCTGGCCGCGGCCGGCGTGCTGACCTTCGGCGCCGGTGAAACCGCCAAGAACGTGACCGTCGCGCTGCAGCACGAAGGCGCCGCCGAAGCGCTCGAGAGCTTCAGCCTCGTACTCGGCGCGCTGTCCGGCGCCGGCGCCACATCGGTCGCGGTCGCCCGCAGCAGCGGCCAGGCGACGATCGGCGCGCATGGGCCGGCCGCCGGCGGCCAGCCGGTCATCAACGTCGACAATGTCATCGTCGGCGAAAAGGATGGGTATGCGCAGTTCGTGGTCAGCCTGGACGCCGCCTCGTCGTCGCAAGTCGCGGTGCGCTACAGCACCGATTCGGGCACCGCTTTTTCCGGCAGCTCGAACGACTATATCCATACTTCCGGCACCCTGGTGTTCGCGCCCGGCGTGACGACCCAGACCGTGCGCGTGGCCATCGTCGCCGACACTGTCGGCGAAGCGCGCGAAAGCTTCTCGCTGCGCCTGAGTAACGCCGACAACGCGACCATCGGCAAGACCAGCGCCAGCGCGACCATCGTCGACGCCAGCTCGGTCCACCACGTGAAGGGCGGCGCCGGCATCGATACCGTCAATTACGCCGGCAACCACGATGCCTATACGATCGCCCGCACTGCCGACGGCGTCACGGTCAGCCAGAAGAACGGCGTGGGCGGCACCGACCTGTTGAGCGGTATCGAGCGCATCGACTTCGGCGACCTGAACCTCGCGCTGGACATCGACGGCATCGGGGGCCAGGCCTACCGCATCTACCAGGCCGCCTTCAACCGCGCGCCGGACTCGAACGGACTGGGCTTCTGGATCGACGTCATGGACCGTGGCCTCTCGCTGACCGAGGTCGCCGCCGGCTTCATGCAGTCCGATGAGTTCATCAAGGCCTACGGCGCCAATCCGAGCAACCATGAGCTGGTCTCGCAGATCTACCTGAACGTGCTGCACCGCCCGGCGGAAGCGGGAGGCCTGGAATACTGGACCAGTGCGCTGGACCGCGGCGTGGTGTCGGCCGCTCAGGCGCTGGGCATGATCAGCGAAAGCCCCGAGAACCAGGCCGCGCTGGCCCCGGTGATCGGCGAAGGCTTCACCTATACGCCGTACGGCTGACCGGCGCCGGCCGCGCGCGCAAACTTGCGCGCGCGGCCGCTTCGCTGGATCAGGTGTAGCCGAAGGTGACCACCCGCATCACCAGCTTGTACACCATATAGGCCATGCCATAGGTGGCGCGGCGCAGCCAACCGGTACCGGCGAACTCCTGCGGGCAGACTTCCTTGCCGTCGGCGATGCCGCGCTCGATATGTTCACGCATGGTGGCGGCGAACACCGGGTCGCTCACCACTACGTTGGCTTCCTGGTTCAGGAACAGCGACAGGCCGTCGCAATTGCTGGAGCCGACCGTGGCCCAGTCATCGTCGACCACCGCCACCTTCGCATGCAGCTGGGTCTTGCGGTACTCCACCACACGGATGCCGTCGGCCAGCAGCTTGGGATAGAAGGAATGCGCGACCGCGTCCTGGATCCTGAACTCCCCCACTCCGATCAGCAAGGTCACCTGCACGCCGCGCCGCGCCGCATGCGCCAGCGCCTTGCGGAACTTGCGGCCCGGCGCGAAATACGGGGTCGCCAGCAGCACGCTGTGGCGCGCGTGTCCCAGCGCATGCAAATATGCTTTCTGGATCGTGCTGCGGTTGCGCAGGTTGTCGCGCACCACGAAGGCGGCCCGCGCCGGGCTGTCGCACGAGGGAATCGGCTGCTTGCGCATCTCGCGGAACAGCTGGAAGCGCTTGCGCAGCTTCAGGCGCCCGGACCTGGTCCACTGGACTTGCGCCTCGTGGTGGATCTGGGCTACCAGCGGGCCCCGCACGCGCACCGTGAAATCCCAGCGCGGGGCCGGCAGGCGGTGGCCGTCGGCGTGGTCGCACAGCCAGTCGTCGTTGACGTTGATACCGCCGACGAAGGCGACGGCGCGGTCGATCACGGCGATCTTGCGGTGCGAGCGGGCGATGCCGCGCCGGCACCAGGGATTGAACACGCGGTACTGGGCACCGGCCTCGAGCAGGATCTGCCCGAGCCGGCCGCAGCAGCGCTGACCGGTGCCGAACCAGTCGACCAGCACCCTCACCTTCACCCCGCGCCGCGCTGCGCGCGCCAGGGCGTCGCGCACGACGGCGCCGGTCTCGTCCTCGGCGAAGATATAGGTCTCGAACAGCACCTCGTGCTGGGCTGCATCGAGCGCCTTGATCAGGGCAGGAAAGAAAGCAGTGCCGCTCTGGAGCAGCGTGACGTCGTTGTTGTCGACAAAGGTCAGACTGCGCATGGCCCTTGAGTGAGCTCGAGCTCGGCCACGATCGGCGCGTGATCGGACAGCTTCGCCCACAATGGGCCATGCATCACCGTGGCGTGGTTGACCTTGAAGCCACGCACATAGATGCGGTCGAGGCGGAACCACGGCAGCATCGCCGGGAAGGTGCGCGCAGGCGCCAGGCGCGGCTGGCGGCCGGCCCAGCTGCGCACCATATCGCCCATCGGCGAACGCGGACCCAGTTCGTCGAACACTTCCTTGACGCCCAGCGCGTTGCGCAGCTTGTCGCTGAGCGTATTACGCCAGTCGTTGAAGTCGCCGGCGATGATCACCGGCTCGCCATTCGGCGCCGACGCGTTGACGGCTTCGATCAGCGAGGCGGTCTGGCGGCCACGGCTGCCTTCGAACAGGCCGAGGTGGACCACGTAGCAGTGCACCCGGCATTCGGGTGCGCCCAGGATGCAGTGCAGGATCCCGCGCTGCTCGTAGGCGTGGTCGGAAACGTCGTGGTTGTGCGAATTCTCGATCGGCCAGCAACTCAGCAACGCATTGCCGTGGTGACCGTGGTCATACACGGCGTTCATTCCATAGGCCGTGTGATGGGCGTCGGGCGCGAAGTAGTCGTACTGGGCGGTTTCGGGCCAGTGGCGATGGCCGCGGTCTTCCTTGCCATAACGTGCCTGGAAACGGTCATGCCGCCCCTGGACCTCTTGCAGGAAGACGACGTTGGCGTCGAATTCAGCGATGGCTTTCTTGAGGGCGATCACGCGTGGCGTGCTGCGCAATGAAGAGACGCCCTTATGAATATTGTAGGTGGCAACACGAATTTTCATAGGAACATTCTACCCGGATCGGACCACCGTTCTCGTGAAACGGGCCCAATCGTGCGCTCCGGGCGTGGTGGCACCGGGCGCCGGGCGCGGCGGTTGGCGTGAAGCCGTCGCGCTTTACTGAACTGCCGACATTCAGGCAATGGCAAGCGACGTGTCATACACCGCTTCATGCCCCGACACGATCATGCGGCGGGGTCGACGCTCTTGTGTCGCCTGTTTCTCCTGGCGCGGCGCCAGCGGACCGCTGAGGCGCAGGCCGTCGAACAAGTCGATATGGATGCAGTCGACCCCTAGGGTGATTGCCTTAACTTTCTTGTCGTTATTCAGTTCGAGGTTATCCATTTTATCTCCCAGAATCATCCACTTAAAAGTTGCACGTCAAAAATTCACCATGGGTGAACCGTTGACCTTAATCGACGCATTTACACCTGTCAAACGTGGAAAATTGCGTGTTACATGCTTTCTAAAAAATATAATTTAGTTGCTGAATTAACATCCCAACTGTATTCAAATGTATTTTCATAGGAGAGAATGCATTTGAGCGAACGCATATGCGTGGCTACGCACAGACGGATTCATAAAAAAAGTACCTACGTACTTTTGTTAAAAAACGTCATTTTATTGCGCAAACATGCCACATTTCAATGCTGATTTTCGGCAAATAACCTGCTTTGAGGAAATTTTATTTTCCTTGGGGACGATTCAGGCTAGTCGGCGGGGGAGCTGGAGGATGGCCTCGGCGTTCGACGACGAGAAGCAGCGGTCGGCCGCTTCGAGCAAGGGCAGCCAGGCATGGCGCAGGTGTTCGCGCGGGCTGAGAAGGATGGGAATGTCGCGCGGCACGCAGACCGAGAACACGTGCTCGGTATTGTGGGTCACGCCGGGAGCGTAGCGGTGCCGCCAGACGGGGTAGATTTCATAGATGTTGGCGAGCTGCCAGTCGCGCAGGCGGATATGCTCGCCATCGGCGATGATGCCGGTCTCCTCGAACAGCTCACGCGCGGCGGTCAGCGCCAGGGGCTCGTCGAGCGTGTCGAGCGAGCCGGTGACCGACTGCCAGAATCCCGGACGGTCGGCGCGTTCGAGCACCAGCACTTCCATGGCGCACGTGTGGATCACGACCAGGACCGATTCGGGGATCTTGTGGGGCTTCATGGGTCGGCATGGCGAGGGAACGGGCCATCCACGCGCCGGTCGGCGCGTGGACGGCGCAGCCGTCCAGTCTACGCCTCGTGCGTCGTCAGGCCACCTTCGGCTCGTTACGCAGACGGATATGCAGCTCTTTCAGCTGTTTTTCGTCGACTTCCGACGGCGCATTGGTCAACAGGCACTGCGCACGCTGGGTTTTCGGGAAGGCGATCACGTCGCGGATCGACTCCGAGCCGGTCATCAGGGTGATCAGGCGATCCAGGCCGAAGGCCAGGCCGCCGTGCGGCGGGGCGCCGTACTGCAGCGCGTCGAGCAGGAAGCCGAACTTGAGCTGCGCTTCCTCGGCATCGATCTTCAGCGCGCGGAACACCTTGCTCTGCACTTCTTCGCGATGGATACGGATCGAGCCGCCGCCCAGTTCCCAGCCGTTCAAGACCATGTCGTAGGCCTTGGCGATGCAGGCGCCCGGGTTCGACTCGAGCATGTCCTCATGGCCGTCCTTCGGCGCGGTGAACGGGTGGTGGGTCGCGGTCCAGCGGTCGCTGTCTTCGTCGTATTCGAACATCGGGAAGTCGATCACCCACAGCGGCGACCAGACGTCGTCGAACAGGCCGGCCTTCTTGCCGAATTCCGAGTGGCCGATCTTGACGCGCAGCGCGCCGATGGCGTCGTTGACGACCTTGGCCTTGTCGGCGCCGAAGAAGATCAGGTCGCCGTCTTGCGCGCCGGTCAGTTCCAGGATCTGGGCCAGCACGTCGTCCGAGATGTTCTTGACGATCGGCGACTGCAGGCCTTCGCGGCCTTTCGCCTTCTCGTTGACCTTGATGTAGGCCAGGCCCTTGGCGCCGTAGATCGCGACGAACTGGGTGTAGGCGTCGATTTCCGAACGCGGCATCGAACCACCCTGCGGCACGCGCATGCCGACCACGCGGCCGTTCGGCAGGTTGGCGGCGCTGTTGAACACCTTGAACTCGACCGACTTCATCAGCTCGGTCAGTTCGGTGAACTCGAGCTTGACGCGCATGTCCGGCTTATCGGAACCGTACTTGCCCATGGCGGTGGCGAAGTCCATCACCGGGAACGGGTTCGGCAGGTCGACGCCGGCGGTGTTCTTGAACACGACGCGCATCATTTCCTCGAACAGGTCGCGGATCTCTTGCTCGGTCAGGAACGAGGTCTCGCAGTCGATCTGGGTGAATTCAGGCTGGCGGTCGGCGCGCAGGTCTTCGTCGCGGAAGCACTTGGTGATCTGGTAGTAGCGGTCGAAGTTGGCGACCATCAGCAGCTGCTTGAACAGCTGCGGCGACTGCGGCAGCGCGAAGAAGTTTCCGGCGTTGACGCGCGACGGCACCAGGTAGTCGCGCGCGCCTTCCGGGGTCGATTTGGTCAGCATCGGGGTTTCGATGTCGATGAAGCCGAGGTTGTCCAGGTACTTGCGCACTTCCATCGAGACCTTGTAGCGCAGCTTCAGGTTGTGCTGCATCTGGGCGCGGCGCAGGTCCAGCACGCGGTGCGTCAGGCGGGTGGTTTCCGACAGGTTGTCGTCGTCCAGCTGGAACGGCACCGGCACCGAAGCGTTCAGCACTTCGACTTCGCTGGCGTTGATCTCGATCTTGCCCGACTTCAGGTTGGCGTTGGCCGTGCCTTCCAGGCGGTTGGTGACGGTACCGACGATGCGCAGGCAGTACTCGTTGCGCACGTGCTCGGCGGCCTTGAAGACGGCGGCGTTGTCCGGATGGCAGACCACCTGCACCAGGCCTTCGCGGTCGCGCAGGTCGATGAAGATCACCCCGCCGTGGTCACGGCGGCGGTGCACCCAGCCGCACAGGCTGACGGTTTGGCCCAGCAGTTCCTCGGTCACGAGGCCGCAGTAGTTGGTACGCATGGTGGACATAGTTTTCGTTCCAGGTTGGTTGATTTGCTCGCGCCGCCATCATTGGCGGCCGCTATTCTTTCGTTCTTTGATTCGGTATTACTTGATCGCCGCGGCCGGCGCGCTCACCGGCACATTGGCCGGCGCGACCACGCCCATCGAGACGATGTACTTCAGGGCCGCATCGACCGTCATGTCCAGCTCTTTCACGCGGCTGCGCTCCATCATCAGGAAGAAGCCGGAGGTCGGGTTCGGGGTGGTCGGCACATAGACGCTCACGAAGTCGCCGCCCAGGTGCGCCGCCACTTCGCCGCCCGGCACGCCGGTAAGGAAGGCGATGGTGTACGAGTCGGCATGCGGATACGGGACCAGCACGGCCTGGCGGAAGGCATTGCCCGACGGCGAGAACAGCGTGTCCGACACCTGCTTGACACTGCCGTACAGCGAGCTGACCACCGGCACGCGCTTGAGCAGGCGCTCGCCCAGGCGCACGATGTAGTTGCCGACCAGGTTGTTGGTCAGGAGGCCGGTCAGGAACACGATGGCGAGCGTCAGCACCGCGCCGAAGCCCGGCACGTCCATGCCGAACATGCTGCGCGGCTGCCAGGCATCCGGCACGAACAGCAGCGACTGGTCGAGCGTGCTGATGATCAGGTTCAGGACCCAGGCCGTGATGACCAGGGGCACCAGGACCAGCAGGCCGGTGATGAAATATTTGCGCATCGGATTCCCGTTGTTCTTGTTGGCGCGCGGCGTCCTGGCCGCGCCTGGATCAGGCGCCGCTCTTGTCGCCGCCGCCGCTGCTCGGCGTGGCGGGGGCTGCCGGCGCGGCCGCGGCCGCCGGGGCACTGCCCTCGGTCGACGCCGCCGGCGCGGCCGGGGCTGCACCATTGCCATTGCCGGCGGTGCCGGTCGCGGGCGGCGTCCCGCCGCGGAAATCGGTCACGTACCAGCCGGTGCCCTTGAGCTGGAAGCCGGCAGCGGTCACTTGTTTCTTGAAGGACGGCTTGGCGCAGGACGGGCAGACGGTCAGAACCGGATCCGATATTTTTTGCAGTACATCTTTGGTAAAACCGCATTCTTCGCAGCGGTAAGCGTAAATCGGCATGCTGAGTGCTCCGCAAAAATCTTCAAAACCCTGAATTATAAAGCTTTTACACGGGGATTTGCCGTTTGCGGCCTACCTCGGCCGGGACAGAGGCGGCGCATGGCCGCGCGCACACGTTTCGATGTTGTTTTTCACCATCGTCAACAAGTGTTTCGTTTGCTCAAGCATGGCGTAGATGTTTTAATACGGCCTGCTTTACAGGATATTGGTAGCAGGAAAACCCTGCTATTTGCCGCAAAGAAGAAACAGAAGACTGTGCGATGTTCGCATCAGCGCCGGTCCGTACAAGAACACTAGCTTGCCAAGCCCGCTCACGCGGGCTTTTTCTTTGATGGTGTTACAACAGGTACAGCGCGACCAGCCCCACCCCGAACCCCGCCGCCATGCAGGTCAGGAACGCCAGCATGCGATTGGTCCGCCGCTGCTCCAGCAGCAACATCGCCAGCATGTCGCCATTGCCCACATGCGGGTTCGTCAACTGCCCCTTCGATTCGCGCTCCAGCACCTGGTGCACCAGGCGCGGCAGTTGCGGGAAGATCTGGGCGTAGCGCGGCGCCTCGGCGCGCAGGCGCTCGGCCAGGCCTTTCCAGCCGACCTGCTCCGTCATCCAGCGCTCCAGGTAAGGCTTGGCGGTCTTCCACAGGTCGAGATCGGGATCGAGCTGGCGCCCCAGCCCTTCGATATTGAGCAGGGTCTTTTGCAGCAGTACGAGCTGCGGTTGCACCTCGACATTGAAGCGGCGCGAGGTCTGGAACAGCCGCAGCAGCACCTGGCCGAACGAGATGTCCTTCAATGGCCGGTCGAAGATCGGTTCGCAGCAGGCGCGCACCGCCGCCTCCAGTTCATCGACGCGCGTGGTCGAAGGCGCCCAACCCGATTCGATGTGGGCCTCGGCCACGCGCTTGTAGTCGCGGCGGAAGAAGGCCAGGAAGTTCTGCGACAGGTAATCCTTGTCGAAATCGTTCAGGGTGCCGACGATGCCGAAGTCCAGCGCGATATAGCGGCCCAGCGTCTCCGGCGCGGTCGAGACCATGATGTTGCCCGGGTGCATGTCGGCGTGAAAGAAGCCGTCGCGGAAGACTTGCGTGAAGAAGATCTCCACGCCATCGCTCGACAGCTTCTTGAGGTCGACGCCCGCCGCGGCCAGGCGGTCGATCTGCGAGATCGGGATGCCGTGCATGCGTTCCATCACGATCACGCTGCTTGAACAATAGTCCCAGTACATCTCTGGCACCATCAGCAGGTCGGAACCGGCAAAGTTGCGGCGCAGCTGGCTGGCGTTGGCCGCCTCGCGCATCAGGTCCAGCTCGTCGTGCAGGTATTTGTCGAACTCGGCCACGACTTCACGTGGCTTCAGGCGCCGCGCTTCTCCCCACACGCGCTCGATCAGGTTGGCCGCCATGCGCATCAGCGCCATGTCCTCGTCGATCAGCTTCTTCATGCCAGGACGCAGCACCTTGACTGCGACCTCCTTGCCGTCCTTCAGCTGGGCGAAGTGCACCTGGGCGATCGAGGCCGAGGCCACCGGCTCACGGTCGAACCAGGCAAACAATTCATCGGGATGGGCACCCAGCGAACGCGTGATCTGGGCCACGGCCAGGTCAGAGCCGAACGGCGGCACGCGGTCTTGCAGCAGCGCCAGTTCGTCGGCGATATCCGGCGGCACCAGGTCGCGCCGGGTCGACAGCACCTGGCCGAACTTCACGAAGATCGGGCCCAGCTCCTCGAGCGCCTGACGCAGGCGGATCGCACGCGGCGAGGTGATCGTGCGCCAGAAGAAGAAAGTGTTCATCAGGCGCGCGGTGCGCGGTGCATTGATGCTGGTGACGGCGATTTCGTCCAGGCCGTACCTGGTGAAGACGGTGAGGATGCGCAGCAGGCGCAGGAATTTCAATATCATCGACGATCCGGATGGTGGTCTGCGCGGGCAAGAATGATGGTGGAAGGTCGCGCGGCGTCGCGCTGGGCCAGTTGCTGTTCGAGGCGCGCAATGCGCTTGGCGGTGCGCTCCACGTCGTCGCGCAGGCGCACCACGTCGGTAGCGAAGGCTTCGCGCTGCGCGGGCCGCACCAGCACCGGCCGCTCCTCGGCCAGAAACTCGGCCAGGTTCTCGGCCAGGCGCCGTCCGGCCCCGGTCGCGCCGTCGGCGGCGCGGCGCGCGGTCTTGACCAGGCGATGGGCGCCCAGCGGCCCCACCACCCGTTCGAGATCGTGCTCGGCGTCCCAGCGCAAGCCATTGGCCAGTTGCGAGATCACGTTGGCGAACTCGGCGTCCCCTTCGATCTTCACATATGACAGCGCACGGCGACGGTCCTGGGCAATCAGTGGCAGGTCGGCCGGCTTCACGCGGATCGTGACCCCCGGCGCGGCGTCGCCCTTGCCGGCTTCGAGCAGGCCGTCGCGCGCGACGTGCAGGTGCAATTGGGCGAGCCCGGCGTCGATGCAGGCGTCCTTGCCGGCGTGGCGCGCAAGCAGGACCCTGGCCCAGGCTTCCTGGGCCAGCAAATGGTTGATCACGGCGACGGCGGGCAGCGTGAAGGCGTGCTGTGGCGACAGTGACGAAAGACTAGGCAACATGAAGAAGGAGACCCTTAAAAAACAAAACCGCCCGGGTTGATTCGGGCGGTTTTGATCTTACCAGTTTGCCGGGCGCAAACCCGGCGACACGGAATGTTTATCGAAAAATAATTCCGCCAACCGCGTCAGTGCGTTTGCTGGATACCGGCCAGCACCCAGCCGCCCGCGCCCGACAGCGGCTTCGACATATTCCAGACTTCGACGAACGGCTCTGGCAGCGCGTCCTTGGCGCTGCGGATCATGGCGTTGAACTGCACGCTCGCCAGGTAGTCGGTGGCGGTCTTCTCGATGCCCAGCAGCTGGGCGTCGATATTGACCACGTCGGTGTAGTCGGCCACGCCGCCGCGCTCCTGGATCTGCATCTTCAGTTCGGCGAAGACTTCGGGCGCGGTGAATTCGCGCAGGTCGTCGGTGTCGCCGCGGTCCCAGGCAGCCTGCATGCGGATGAAGGACGATTTCGCGTGGCGCAGGAAGCTTTCGCTGTCGAAGTCGCTCGGCACGCCCCATTGCTGGTAGCCAGCCGCGGCCGCGCCGCCGGCACCGGCTGCGGCGCCTTTATCGAGGCCTACATTGCCCTGGAAAGCGGCTGGCTGATTGCGCAGGCCAGAGCCGATTTCAGGCGTGGCGCTGGCACCGGCTGCCTGCGGCTTGAAGCCGCCACCGAAGCCGCCCGCGGTCGCCGCCGACGGATTGGCCGGCGTATCCTTGCGGCGCACCATGCGCACGATGAACATGATGACCAGGCCGATCAGCGCGACCATCAGGATGGTCGAGATGATGCTGGCCAGGGCGCCGCCGATGCCCAGGTGCGACAGCAGCGCGCCCAGTCCCAGGCCCAGCAGTGCGCCGCCCAGGATGTTGCGCATCATGCTCGGTTTCTTGGCGGCGGCGGCCGCGCCCGCGGCGCCGGCGGTCGCGCCGGCCGCGGCGGGAGCTGCCGAATTCGGGGTCTGGCGCTGCATGCTCTGCGCCGGCGCCGGGGCCGGGCCCTGCTGCTGCACCGACTGCGATTGCCGTCCGAAGGAGCGCTTGCCGCCCATTGGCCGGGCGAAGGCGTCCGCCACCATCGCGAACGTGGTGACCGCCAACATCGTCGTGACCAGGAATTTTTTCATCGTCTCCGTCCTTCTGTTAAAACTACAGTTTAATACCGGTGTGCAATGCGGCCACACCCGCCGTCAGGTTGAAATACTGGACCCGCTCCAGTCCCACGTCTTCCATCATCCCCTTCAGGGTGTCCTGGTCGGGATGCATACGGATCGATTCGGCCAGGTAGCGATAGCTGTCGGCGTCGCCGGCGATTTTCTGGCCCAGCCACGGCAGCACCGAGAACGAATACACGTCATACGGCTTTTGCAGCGGCGCGATCACTTTCGAAAATTCCAGCACCAGCAGCTTGCCGCCCGGCTTGAGCACCCGGCGCATCTCGGCCAGGGCCTGGTCTTTATGGGTCATATTGCGCAGCCCGAACGCGACGCTGACCCGGTCGAAATAGTTATCGGGGAACGGCAGCTTTTCTGCGTCACACAACATGGTTGGGGTGACAAGTCCCTTATTCAAGAGACGATCGCGTCCCACCCGCAGCATCGATTCGTTGATGTCGGTGAGCCAGACCTCGCCGGTCTTGCCCGCCTGCTTCGCGAAGGCCTTGGCCAGGTCGCCGGTGCCGCCGGCGATGTCGAGCACCTTGAAACCGGGACGTACGCCGGCCTGGGCGATCGTAAACAGCTTCCAGGCGCGGTGCAGGCCGGCCGACATCAGGTCGTTCATGACGTCGTACTTCGCGGCGACCGAGTGAAAAACCTTGGCGACTTCCTGGACCTTCTGGTCCTCGGCGACTGTCTTATAGCCGAAGTGAGTGGTATTGGTCATATGTGCAAGCGGGTTAGGGTTGGCACATTATACAAGCACGTTGCCGGCAGGCCGTACGGCGGCGACTCCGCTGCATCGCTCTGCCAGGACAAGCTTTGTTGAAAAGAATTGAATCCGAACCGCTGTTGGATGCGAACAACGTAAAGAACACGAATAGGCTGCTCAACAGCGATGCATCTCGCATGGCCCACTTCCCCACCGCGGTCGTCCCCGGTAAGATTAATAACAGGCAGCTAACAAATTACAGCAGTATCGTTAGAAAAGTGCAAACAAAACATTCATATATGAACATGTCATTAGACTTCTATTAATGTTTGCGCGCCATGAAAATTGCATCTGCGGTTTAATGGAACACTCCTTTTTTAGTAGCAGGCTGCAGAGCAGGATCGGCTGATGCAGAGATGAGTCATGCCAGCGCGCACCGAGACTCACAACAATGAAGCTGGCATAACCAGTTAGAACGAGGGCAACGGTGTCTGTTAAACGTCTTTTATGCATTTCGAATGAAGGCAGCGCACACGTCCGTGCCGGCTGCGGCGATCTGCCGGGCTGGGATGTGTGCGTGGTCCACAACCTGGCCGAGGCGAGCAAGGTCTTGTCACAACAGCATTACGGCGTCGGCCTGCTGCTCGACCGCAGCGACGGCGCCGACGATGCCAGGATCGAGCGTTTCCTGCGCCAGCACCACCAGACACGCTGGGTCGGCGTGTTCGATGCGGCGCGGCTCGACCAGTCGGCCCTGCGCGAACTGATCTCGGCCCATCTGTTCGATTTCCATACCCGCCCGGTCGATACACTGCGCCTGCAGCATTCGGTGGGCCACGCCCATGGCATGGCGACCCTCGCCAAGGCCTCGCCGCAACAGCGAAGGGTTGCGCAGCAGGCCAGCCTGATCGACGGCGTTTCGAGTGCCATCGTGCGGCTGCGTGCCCACATCGACAAGATTGCCGCGGTCGACGCACCGGTGCTGGTCTGCGGCGAGAGCGGCAGCGGCAAGGAACTCGCCGCCCAGGAAGTCCATCGGCGCTCACAGCGCGCCAGCGGCCCATTCATTGCCATCAATTGCGCAGCAGTGGCGCCGGCACTGATCCACTCCGAGCTGTTCGGCCATGAACGCGGCGCATTTACGGGCGCTACCCGCGACAAGCAGGGCCTGCTCGAAGCAGCCTCGGGCGGCAGCATCTTCCTCGACGAGATCGGCGACCTGCCGCTCGACCTGCAGGCCAGCCTGCTGCGCTTCCTGCAAGAGCGCGTGATCTACCGCGTCGGCGGCACCCGCACCATTGCCGTCGATGCACGCGTGATCACGGCCACCCACGTCAACCTGCCCCAGGCAGTCGCCGAGGGGCGCTTCCGTGAAGACCTGTACTACCGGCTCAGCGTATTCCCGGTCAAGGTGCCGCCGCTGCGCGAGCGCAAGGAAGACCTGCCGCTGCTGACCGATCTCATCTTCAACAAATATGCCGAGGAACGCAGCCCGCAACTGAAGGGGGTCAGCCGCGAAGCATTGCACGCCATGGCGCGCTACCACTGGCCGGGCAATGTGCGTGAACTGATCAACCGGGTGCGACGCGCCATGGTGCTGGCCGAACATCGCCTGATCATGCCGGAAGACCTCGACCTTCCCAACGCCGGACCGATCTGCGCGGTCAAGGAAGGCCTCGGCAATTCGCGCCTGAGCGCCGAGCGCGTCGCCATCGGCGAGAGCCTGGCACGCAGCGGCAACAACATTAGCCAGGCTGCGCGCGAACTCGGTGTCTCACGCATGACGCTGTATCGCCTGATGGCCAAGCACGCGATATCCTCGTAGGCCGTCTTCCCAGGAACGCGTCATCGCCTTCCTACACTTCCTCTTCTATAAGACCATTTCAACAGCCTGTGGCGCGGTTGCTTTAATGCAGCACGCGCACAGGTTGCTGTCATTCTGCGCGCGCCTGGTTTCGCTCACAATTTGATACAGTTTTTGGACACTCTCGGGTCAGGTGTAACAAGGATGAGACACATTCAAAGCAAGCTGTTGTCGGCATTCATTGTCTCTTTAGTGAGGGACGGAACCCATCAAAATTGTCCTACAAAATCAACCACTTAATTTACCCCTATCGGCTGGCACGACAAATGCTAAAGCAGAAGTGGACCGAGCGTCATGCGACCTCGGGAATCTCAACTTGGTATCAATAGGGGAGCAACAAATGAAGCGCACTATCCTGGCAACCGCAATCGCCCTGTCGTTCACGATGGCGCATGCACAACAATCGAATACCGCTGGCGATTCCGGCGGCGACAACAGTCAGACTTCGACCTCGACGATCACGACCGACAATTCGGACAGCAGCGACAACAGCCAGGTTACCAACGACAGCTCCGGCCAGGCCAACAGCAGCGGCACCGCCGATGCTTCCGCCGCCGGCGCCGCAGCGTCGAACACCGGCGCGGCGACTTCATCGGTTGCCAACTCCTTCAACACTTCGAGCGCGAATGCCACCAGCACCCTCAATGGCACCGTCAGCAACAATTCGATCGGCCAGATCGGCAACATCGCGACCAACACCGGCAGCGCGGCAGGCGCGACCGGCTCCGGAGCCATGGGCGGCACCGGTAATGGCGGCGACGCCACGGGCACTGGCGCAATGGGCGGCGCGGCAACCGGCGGCAGTGGCTCGAGCGGCGGCTACGGCGGTGGCGCCACCGGCGGCGCGTCGACGGTTGGCGATGCATCGGTCGGCAACAGCGCCGGCGGTGCCGGTGGCAGCGGCGGCGCGGCACGGGACGCAACCAGCGGCAGCGGCGGCTACGGCGGTAACGGTGCGTCGGGCGGTTACGCCGGCCGCGCGACCGGCACCGGCGGCATGGGCTCGGCCGGCGGCTCGGGCGGCTATGCGGCCGGCGGCAACGGTGCGGCCGGCGGCGCTGCAAATGGTGGCGCAGGCGCCTCGGGTGGCATGGCCAACGGCGGCTCGGGCGCCGGCGGCGGCGATGCAACCGGCGGCACCGGTGGCGGCACCGGTTCGCTGAGCGGCGGCAATGGCGGCGGCAACGGTGGCCT
>NZ_JCASIL010000017.1:0-129302 GCF_059685725.1 Telluria sp. RT2P19 | reverse complement strand
GAACATTTCCACGCCGGTGCAGGTGGTCTTGACGGTGTCGATGATGCCGACGATTTCGATTTCTTCGCCGACCTTGATCACGCCACGCTCGACACGACCGGTCACGACGGTGCCGCGGCCCGAGATCGAGAACACGTCTTCCACTGGCATCAGGAAGGCGCCGTCAACAGCGCGCTCTGGCGTTGGGATGTAGGTGTCCAGGGCTTCTGCCAGGCGGGTGATGCACTCTTCGCCCATTTCGCCAGGCTGGCCTTCCAGCGCCATACGTGCCGAACCCTTGATGATTGGCAGGTCGTCGCCTGGGAACTCGTACTTCGACAGGAGCTCGCGCACTTCCATTTCGACCAGTTCCAGCAGTTCTGCGTCGTCGACCAGGTCGCACTTGTTCAGGAACACGATGATGTACGGAACGCCAACCTGACGCGCCAGCAGGATGTGCTCGCGGGTCTGTGGCATTGGGCCGTCGGCGGCCGAGCACACCAGGATCGCGCCGTCCATCTGCGCAGCACCGGTAATCATGTTCTTGATGTAGTCGGCGTGGCCTGGGCAGTCAACGTGCGCGTAGTGACGGTTTTCGGTCTCGTACTCGACGTGCGCGGTGTTGATGGTGATGCCGCGTGCTTTTTCTTCCGGTGCCGCGTCGATCTGGTCGTAGGCCTTGGCTTCGCCGCCGAATTTCTTCGACAGGACGGTAGCGATTGCAGCCGTCAGGGTGGTTTTACCGTGGTCAACGTGACCGATGGTGCCGACGTTCACGTGCGGCTTGGTCCGTTCGAATTTACCTTTTGCCATTTCAGACTCCTAAGATCTAACGATATTTTGGGGATTTACCAGGCACACCTGACGGACGAGTGCAACGCGACTGCCGTACAAAATTCTGGTGCCCTTGACGTGGATTGAACACGTGGCCTCTCCCTTACCAAGGGAGTGCTCTACCACTGAGCTACAAGGGCTGATTTTTGCGATGAAGAAACCACCGCACTAACTGGAGCGGGTGAAGGGAATCGAACCCTCGTCGTAAGCTTGGAAGGCTTCTGCTCTACCATTGAGCTACACCCGCGAGGTACAACTTCAAATCCGACTTCACGATCTTCTTTTTGGTGGTGGGGGCTGGATTCGAACCAGCGTACTCAGAGAGGGCAGATTTACAGTCTGCTGCCTTTAACCACTCGGCCACCCCACCGCGAAGAACCGCAGAGTATGAAGCAAGCTCAACGTACTGTCAATCAGGTTTCCGTAGAAGTCTTATCTACTTCGCCTGACAGCGTTGCTTCGGGGCGTGATTGTAACGGTCGGACTGTAAAGCTGCAAGGGTGATTTTGCCAAGTACGAAAAAATCTTCATGAACTTATCTGGAATCGTTCGACCAGCATTCCAGCACCCGTCAAACAACGTCGTTCCCGCACAGGCGGAACCCAGGTTTGTGTGCGTGGTGTTGCGGTAAAAGTGGTCTCTCAAGGCGCGCGCCGGGATCAGGGTCTCGCCTGTGCGGGATCGAGGTCGGTCATGGCTGGCCGTTATTCGTGCCTGACGACGTCTGACCTGCGGGCGCCAGTGCCGCCAGCACCTGCGCCTTGAGCGCCTTGATCAACGCCGTCTCGTGCGGCTCCAGGCCCTCCGGCGCGGTGAAGATGCGATCGGCATAGATCAGCCCCAGCTGGGCCTTGCCCGCCACCAGCGGCAGCACGATGAAACTCTCGGCGTCCGGCAGCAGGGTCTTGTACCAGGCCGGCAACAGGTCGCGGATCCTGGGGCTGAAGGCGTCCGAGATCATCATGTCGGCGTCGTTCTCGAGCGCCAGGTGGAACACGTCGCGCATGAACGCGCAGGGAAACGCGAAGCTGTCCTGCAGGTCGGCGCTGCCCTCGCCCAGCGACACCCGCGCGCGGAATTGTTTGGTGCGCATATCGCGAAGGCAGACGGTGGCGAAGCGAAAACCCAGCGCCCCATACAGGGTCTCGAGCACCGCACTGACCACGTCGTTGGCGCCGGCGCCGGTGCCGCCCAACAAGGTCACGTCCTGCACACCTGCCAGCAGCAGGTCGCGCGCATTCTTCGGCTTGCCGCTGGGGTGGAACTCGCCTTCGTCGTCTTCGCCAGCGTCGAGCGTGGCCAGCGCCAGCACGTCAGGCAGGCCGTTGCCGGCCTTGGGGTCGGTTTTAGGCGCCCGTTCCATATTCATGCTCTGCAGCATGCCGTTGATGCCATCCTGTACCACGTCGAACAGGCTGACCGTGCCGAGCGCATCGACGCCGAGCGCGGGGCCGTAGCGCTCCAGCAGGATGCCTGCCTCCTGCGAGGTCGCCGGGTCGTGGTGGCGACCCATCAGGCGCGCCACGTCGCGGCTGAATGCGGCCACCTGGCGCATCCATTCGTTGCGGTCGGCCGCGACCTCGAGCGGTCCCGGCGGCAAGGCCATCTGGGCCTGCACGATCAGTTCCGGCATCTGCCACTCGCGCAATACCGCCTCGGACAGGGTCTCGAAGGTACATCCCAGGATCAGTTGCGCAGCCTGGCTAGGGCTGTGCTTGCCGGCCGCCACGAGCGCTGCGATCTCCCGGTAGCGCTCCGGTTCGTGGCTGGCCAGCAGCAGCGCGCCCAGGTTCTTGAACAGCGCGCAGATTGCCGCTTCTTCTGCGCCGGGGATCGGGCTGTGGCGCGCCAGCTCGCGGCCGACCAGGCTGGCGCACAGGGCGGCCTCGAGCTCGACCCGCACGCCGTGTTCGGCGGTGTCGAGCGCATCGACCAGCAGCATCGCCAGCGCGGCGGCCCGTACATTGTCGAAACCGAGCAGGGAAATGGCGCGCGAGATCGTCGTCACCGGCGTGCCGGACAGGGTGCGGTACTGGACCGTGTTCGACAGGCGCAGGATGCGCTGGGTCAGCGCCATGTCGGATACCACGTAATAGGCGAGATCGGCCGTACCCAGGTCGTCGCTGTAACCCATGCCGATCACATGCATGACGGTGCCGCCGAGGGTGAACATGCGCTCGGTACCGCTGAGCTTACGCATCAGGGCGGGACGCACGCGGCGCGGGGTGCCGCCCTGGGAAGTCTCGGCCATCGCGTTTATCCGGCCTTGCGCAGCGGCGTGGTTCCGTGTGCGCCCTGCCTGTGTTGCTTGAGCACTTTCTGGTGCAGCGCGGCCAACGCCGGCAGCTTCGGATTGAGCGGGTCGAGCTTGCGCACATTGCCGATCAGCGCCGGCACTTGCGCGCCAAGCCGGCTATCCCAGCCCTCGTGCTCGAGGCAGCGCAGCGCCGCCAGCGCGGCATTGAACGCCACCGCCGGATTGCCCGGCAGCTTGGCCGCCGCTTCGAGCATCATCGTTACCGCGCCGCGGTAGTCGCCGTTCTTGGCGCGCGCGGCGCCACCGGCGACCATGTCGACCACCTGCTGGCGGCTCTGCTGCGCCAGCGTTTGCGCCAACTCGCCCTTGCCCGCCTGCTCCAGCACGCCCATGGCGCGCGTGACCATGGCGTCGCTCGAGGCATTGCTCATTACGTTGCGCATGATCTCGGAAGCACCCTCCTCTCGCCCATTGTCGAGGCAGGTACGTGCCAGCTCGAGCTTGATGTCGGCCGACAGACTGGGGGCATCCTTGCTGGCGGCCAGGGCCGTGCCCAGCGCTTCGCCCAGGCGCTGCTCGTTGCCGGTGTATTCGTGCACCAGGGCCGAGGCGATCGCACTGCACAGCGGGGTAGTGCTGCGGCCGCCCATCGAGCGGTCGAGGTCGCGGATCACCGCGGCGGCGCCCACCGGGTCGCCCTTGTGCACCAGTGCGCGCACCAGCTTGACGTGGTCTTCGGGGTCGCGAAATTCGGAATACTTCGCCTTGCCCACCACCTGGCGCAGCGCTTTTTCGGCGGTATCGACGTCGCCCGCCTCGAAGGCGGTGTCGGCCAGGGTGCGCAGACGGCGCACCGCGTGTGGCGAGACCGCCACCGCATCGCTCAGCACCGCCTGCGACTTGCCCAATTCGCCCACCGCGGCGTGGGTGCGCGCGAGCCAGTCGTAGGCGTCGACGAAGTTGCGGTTGGCGCCGACCAGGTCTTCCAGCATCTCGCGCGCCTCGTCGTAGCGCTTGCGCACGAACAGGGTCTTCGCCAGGCCCAGCCGGGCCCAGGCGATTGCCTTGAGCTCGACCAGGTGGCGATAGATCGGCTCGGCCTGGTCGGCCTGGCCCAGGAACATGTGCAGCTCGGCGCGCAGGCGCAGGAAATCGATCGCGTAGCGTGGATGCAGGCGCTGGCCCTCGATGCTGGCGGCGACCGCTTCGGCCTGGTCGCCGGCCTCCATCAGGCCGTACACTGGCAGCAAGGCACTGCGCTTGTCGAGGGCGCGCGCGATGCGCTCCAGCAGGCGGTCGGCGGTGAACGGCTTGAGGATATAGTCGGTCGGCGCCAGCTCGGCGGCGCTGACCACCTTGCTGTGATTGCCTTCGGCGGTGACCATGAAGAACATGGTGGCCAGGCGGATCAGCTTGTGGTGGCGCAGGTCTTCCAGTAATTGCTGGCCATCCTGGCCACCCTCCAGGTCGTACTCGCACAGTATCAGGTCGAACTGGCGCAAGCCAAGGTGCTTGACGGCCTGGTTGGAGGTGCTCGCGTGCTCGATCCTGGTCAGGCCGCACAGCGTGAGCATGTTGTGGATGCTGGTCCGCATCCCCGAATGGGGTTCGATGATCAGGGCCGTCAGGCCTTCCAGTTCGTTCATTGTCGTCCGTGTAAGCCTGCGTTGGGCGTGACGCTGCGGCTGCATGGGCGCGCGGCATCGAGCCAGTATATTACGGCGCAAAATGAAAATAATGAAATCGAGGGGGAGTCCGTGACACGAGATTGTGTCGCTACGCCGAAAAAACGACAGCCTTACCGGGTATCGGCCGCGGCCTGGCGCAAGGCCGCATGGCGGCTGTCACACTCGGACTTGCTGGCGCCGTCGACGATGTTCTGGTAGCGCACCTCGTACTTGCCGGCCGCAAGCTTGTCGAAAGTAAAACTCGAGCGCTGCTGTACGAAGGCATGGCGCACATTCGCGCGGCGGTCGAGGTCGTACAGCTTGACGAATACCGGCGCCGCATTGGCGCTGTTGTCGACCTGGACCTGCATTTCGTGGCCATCGTTACCGACCGGGTAGCCCGGCAGGTAGGACGACTCGAGCGGCCACGGATCGCCGCTGGGCGCCGCGAGGGTTTGCAGGTCGGTGCTGCAGTCAGGGGCTTGGGCCGGCACCGACAACTGGGTGACGGCCAACGCGCGCACCTCGGGCGGCGGCCCCTTGGCGCCTTCTGGCCCCACGCGGCGGGCCCAGTCGTCGCTGCTGGCGTCGACGCCCAGCGCGTCGGGACGGCCGGTCTTGATACTCTCGGCCTGGGCCATGCCGCTCCAGGCCAGGGCGCTGGGGACGATGTCCGGTTGTTGCTCGATCGTCAGCACGGCGGCCACGGCGCCGGCCACGAAGCAGCCCGACAGGCCGAGCCACCAGCGCGGATCGCGCCACAGGCGCCTGCGGCGCGGTTTGGGGCGGGATTGCCCATCATGGTGTTCAGCGTGCTTGCGCGGCTGGCCTTCCTTGGCGCTGGAACTTTCGAGCCACTCGACTTCCCATTCCTCGGAGGCGATCCATTCGTCGTGTTCCTTGCGGCGGACGGGATCGGACAGGACGTTATAGGCGGTGTTGACCACCGCCATGATGCGGGCTGATTTTTCATCGCCCGGATTCTTGTCGGGGTGATATTTCTGGCTCAGGGCCTTGTAGGAAGCACGAATGACTTCCGGGGGCGCGTGTCGCGACACCTTCAGGTTGTCATAGTGTGTGTGAATCTTGGCCATGATCTGTCAAGTCTACCCGCTTCTGCCCTGCGCGTTCTGTCTGTCCTCGGCCGATGCCCGTCGGTGTGACGAGGCGCGGGATATCTTCACAGCTTAGCCGGATTTGTGTCCGCCGTGCAAGATATCAATCAGTCTACAGTCGGTGGCTGCGGTCCGCATGCACGATTGCCGCGGGCAATTCTACATCTCGTCCGACGACGAGCACCTTGAACAACTCGCCCATTTCAGCAGGAGAAACCAGTTTTTGCACGGCGCGCGAATGGGGCAGGAAGTGCTTGGCGTCTTCGGGGTCGTTTTCCAGCAACAGTTCGCCGATGCCGGCACCGAGCAGGAAGGCGGCCTGGCTCATGTACGCCAGTACCGGCAGGCCCGCGTCCTGCGCGGCCAGCGCCATCGCCGTGAAGTCGACGTGGGCGGTGATGTCTTGCAGGCCCGGCAAATAGAAGGGATCGGGATGCGCGTGATGGCGGTAATGGCACATCAGGGTGCCGCCGATGCGCTGGTCGAGGTAGTACTCGTGGGCCGGGAAACCGTAGTCGACCAGGATGGCGGCGCCGCGCCCTCCGGCGAACATCGCCGCCAGCGAGCCCATGAAGCCGGCGCCGACCGGATGCAGCTCGGTGACATAACCTTCGATCATTTGCTCATGGTCGGGCACCTGGCGCGCCAGTTGCTGCGCCAGGTCGGCGCCGAGCGGCGCCTGGACGAAGGCGAAGGCGCCGTCCTCGACCGTGACCATTTGCCGCCGCCAGCCGTCCCCGGTGCGGATCACCAGCTCGACCGGCATGGCGTCGAGCACCTCGTTGGCCAGCACCACGCCGCTGAAGGTGTCGGGCATGGCGTCCAGCCAGCGTACCTGCGGCAAGTCGGCCAGGTTTTCTTGCTGGCGCGCGCGCAACTCGCCGGACAATTCGATGATCGTATACGAGTTGACCGCGACGCCCTGCCGGGCCAGCGCGGCCAGGACGTCGCGCGCCAGGCGGCCGGTGCCGGCGCCGAACTCGATGATGTCGGGCGCGCTTTGGGCGATAATAGCGGCTGCCACGCGCGCCACGGCCGCACCGAACAGCGGCGTCATCTCGGGCGCGGTGGTGAAATCGCCGCTCGCGCCGAGCTTGGCAGCGCCGCCGCTGTAATACCCAAGTCTCGGCGCGTACAGCGCCAGTTCCATGAATCGCGAAAACGCCATCTGCCCGCCATGTTGAGCGATCTCGGCGGCGATGAGCTGTTGCAGGGAATGGGACGCGGCAAGGGCGTCGGAATCGGGTGCGGGCAGGGACATGCCGGCATTGTAGCCAGAATAGCTTTTATCAACAATTTACGCCTTATGCAACGACGATGACGGACAGCCTTTCGACTTCCCTGCCGCGCGTCGCGCTCGTGACCGGCGCCGGGCGCCGCCTGGGCCGCGCGATCGCGCTCGGCCTGGCCCAGGCCGGCTGGGACCTCGCCCTGCACTACCGCCACTCCGAGCTCGACGCGATCGCGACCCGCGACGCCATCCTGGCGCTGGGCCGGCGCGCGACGCTCTTGCAGTGCGACCTGGCCGACGAGGCCGAAGTACGACAGCTGGTCGGCCGTGCCAGCGCGGCGTTGGGACCGTTGTCTTGTATCGTCAACAACGCTTCGTTGTTTGAATACGACAACGCCACCGCGTTCTCCTGGGAGCTGCTCAACACCCATATGCAGGCGAACGTGGCTGCGCCGGTGCTGCTGGCGCAGCACCTGCATGCCGCCACGCCGGAAGGGCGGCAGGCGGTGGTGGTCAACTTGCTGGACCAGAAACTGTACAATCTCAACCCGGATTTTCTGTCGTACACGCTGTCCAAGGCGGCCCTGCAGACGGCGACCACGATGCTGGCGCAGGCGCTGGCGCCGACGGTGCGCGTGGTCGGCGTGGCCCCCGGCATCACGATGGTGTCGGGCGACCAGACCGAGCAGGGCTTCGCCGCTGCGCACCAGATGACGCCGCTGCAGCGCTCCTCGACCCCGGAGGACATCGCCGATGCCGTGGTCTACGCCGCGGCGGCGCGCGCGCTGACCGGCACCACCCTGTTGGTCGATGGCGGCCAGCATCTGGTGCCCTCGCACCGCGACGTGATGTTCCTGACCGAACCGAATAACTCCACCAAATAAGGCTATCCCATGTTGTCCGCCCTGTCCCACCCGAGCTTGCGCGATTGCCGCCGGCTGTTCCTGCGCAATTACGAAGTGATGATCAATATCGGCGTGCACGATTTCGAGAAGAAGGGCGAGCAGCGTGTCCTGATCAATGTCGAGCTGTACATCCCGCTGGAACTGTCGACGCCGAAGGCCGACCAGCTGGCCGAAGTGGTCGACTACGATTTCATGCGCGAGACCATCGCCCGGCGCATCGCCAAGGGCCACATCCACCTGCAGGAAACCCTGTGCGACGACGTGGTCAAGGCGATGTTGGCGCACCCGCGCGTGCGCGCCGCCGGCGTCTCGACGATGAAGCCGGACGTGTATGCCGACTGCGAAGGCGTCGGCGTTGAAGTGTTCCAGATCAAGGAAGCAGCATGAATGAAACCGTAATCGAGCGCGTCGTGGAAGCGGACTTCCCGACCGCGGGCGTCGACGTCGACGTCAAGAAACAAGAGAAGATCGCACACGAGAACAACAAGCTGCACAAGCGGCTGTGCCGCCTGGTGGGCCAGGCGATCGGCGACTTCAATATGATCGAGGACGGCGACAAAGTGATGGTCTGCCTGTCCGGCGGCAAGGACAGCTATGCCCTGCTCGACATCCTGCTCACCTTGCGCGAGCGCGCGCCGATCCACTTCGATATCGTCGCGGTCAACCTCGACCAGAAGCAGCCGAACTTCCCGGCGCATATCCTGCCGGCCTACCTCGACAAGCTCGGCGTGCCTTATCACATCGAAAACCAGGACACCTACAGCATCGTCAAGCGCCTGATCCCGGAGGGCAAGACCACCTGCTCGCTGTGCTCGCGCCTGCGGCGCGGCATCCTGTATCGCGTGGCCGATGAACTCGGCTGCAACAAGATCGCCCTGGGACACCATCGCGACGACATCCTCGAGACCTTCTTCCTGAACATGTTCTTCGGCGGGAAGCTGAAAGGCATGCCGGCCAAACTGGTGTCGGATGATGGCAAGCACATGGTGATTCGCCCGATGGCCTATGTGAAGGAAGCCGATACCGAGCGCTATGCCGAAGTGAAGGGCTTCCCGATCATCCCGTGCGACCTGTGCGGCTCGCAAGAGAACCTGCAGCGCAAGCAGATCAAGAACATGCTGCGCGAATGGGAAAAGAAGCATCCGGGACGGGTGGAGAATACCTTCTCGGCGCTGTCGACCGTGGTGCCGTCGCATCTGCAGGATCGTGACCTGTTCGACTTCGTCGGGCTCAAGACCGATGGCGTGCCGAATCCGCTGGGGGATATCGCGTTCGATGAGGAGCCGTGTTCGACGCCGGCGGCGAAGACGATTTCGCTGACCCAGCTCTGAGCGGCAAGCAAGCACAAGCAGAGGCCTCGTCCTCTGCTTTTTTTTCGTCCCGCTTGGCGTCTCGCAGCAGGCAACGACGACATGACCGATAACCCAGCCAACCAAAGCCTGGCAACACATGACGACGCGATGTGGGGCCAGGCTTACGGCGCAATCGCCCGCGGGGAAGTCGATTGCGACACCCGCCTGGCCACCGGCCCCGACCCGCGCCGCGGCATCAGCCTCATCGCCCGCCCCGGCCAGGCGCTGCGGGCCCGCATCGATCATGTGCTCGACCGCCTCGCCGACGCCGAGCCGGAGCAGTACCGCTATCCGGCCGCCGACCTGCACATGACAATCCTGTCGCTGCTGACCGTCAGCGCCAACGCCGCCATCCACCCGGGGCTGGTGGATGACTATCGCGGCGCGGTGGAAGCCGCCATGGACGGCATCGACGCGTTCGAGATCGGATTCGACGGCATCGCGCTGTCGCGCGGCGCAGTGATGGCGCGCGGCTTTCCACGCGGGCCATCGCTGGAAGCCCTGCGCGAGCGCCTGCGCACGCAGTTGCGCGAGCGGGTCCTCGACGGTGCGCTCGACCGGCGCTATCGCCTGGTTACCGCGCACATGACGCTGCTTCGCTTCACCGAACCGCTGCGCGATGCGGCGCGCTATGCGGCTCTGCTTTACGCGCTGCGCGATGATCGCCTCGGCACCCTGCGCATCGACCACGCGCAGCTGGTGGTCAATGACTGGTATATGTCCAGCCAATCCCTGGTCCAGGTGGCGACCCTCCCCTTGCGCATGGCGCAGCATGAAGCAGGTCGCGAAGCGCTACCCAAATGACAGGCCGGCAACGCGCCGTCATGCTACGCTGACGGCTTGATTATCACGAAAGACCGCCGATGCTTCTCTCTTCGCCCCACTCGGCGCGCCTCGTGCGCAAGCTGTCCCTCATCGTGGCCATGCTGCTGCCGGGCATGGCGCTGGCTGAACCTGGCGCGATCTACCTCGTGCGCCACGGCGAGAAAGCCAGCGTCGGCCAGGACCCGGCCCTGACCGCGCAAGGCCGGGTGCGCGCGCAGAACATCGCGACCATCCTGCGCCGCACCGGCATCCAGTCGATCTTCAGCACCCCGACCGCGCGCACGCTGCAGACCGCGCAGCCGCTGGCGCAGCAGCTCGGGCTGACGGTCGAGCGTTACGACCCGGCGACCCCGAAGACGCTGGTCGACAAGGTGAAAACGCTGCACGGCGCCGTGCTCGTGGTCGGGCACTCGAATACCTTGCCGGAACTGGTAAGGCTGTTCGGCGGCGAGCCTGGCGCCGACATCGCCGACGACGAATACGGCCGCCTCTACCAGCTCACGCCGCAAGCCGGCGGCGCCGTCAGCACGGTGGTCCTGACCTCGCCGCCGGCGCCCACCGGCGAACCTTGACCGGCCGGTGCGGCGTTCTTACCACATCCTGTGTCTTACAATTTCCACAATTAAAGAATGTAGCAAAATTGTATCGACCAGGAATCGCAGGCCCGATAGCATTGACATTAATGCACGCCTGATATCGGGAGAGAAATCTTGGACTTGTCGCAAGCACGGTTCGACAGCATCGTCAATCTCATCTACGACACCCTGGACGACCGGGCCGCGTGGCGCGCCATGCTCGACAGCTTGCATGCAGCGATCGGCGGGCGCGCCGTGCACATGCTGGCCTTCGACGGTGAGCGCGGCGCGCTGTCGTACAGCGACGGCGCCGCCATGGCGCCGCAGATCGACCTCGAGTACATCCAGAAATACCAGTTCATCGATCCGCGCGTGGGCCTGCTGCGCCAGCAAGCGACGGACGGCTGGCTGCACTGCCATGAACATTTCGACGATGGTTTCGCCGCCAACCACCCCTTCTACCAGGAATTCCTGATCCCGCATGGGGCGCGCTATGTGTCGGCCTGCAAGCTGGTCGAGACGCCCGAGGCGACCGTGATCCTGTCCTGCCTGCGCAGCAGCGACGATGGCCCGCTGCCGCCCGATACGCTGGCCTTCCTCGACCGCCTGAGGCCGCATATGGAGCGCGCGGTGCGCCTCGGCCTGGCGCAGTTCGTGTACTCGACCCAGGCGCTGGTGGGCCATGCGCTGGTCGACAAGCTGCGCCAGCCGGTGATGCTCCTGACCGCCACCGGCGACGTGGTGCTCACCAACGACGCGGCGCGCTGCCTCCTGGACGCCACCAGCCTGGTGCAGGTGGCCAATGGCAAGCTGGTACTGCCGCAGCGCTACCGCACGTCGTTCCACATGCAGTGCGGCGAACTGGAAACCCGGGTGCGCAACGCCGTCGCGCAGGGCATCCCCGACACCAAGGAGTCACGCGCGCTGCACTTGCGCAGCGAACCGGGCGCCGCACCCGACGCGCTGTACGCTTTTTTTACCATGCTGGTGCCGGAACACACGCTCGGCAGCTTCGGCCTGCGTCCGCTGGTGATGCTGTTCTTCTACCACCCGACCTCGGCCCAGGTGATCGACTCGGCACTGCTCACGGCCGCTTTCGGCCTGTCGCACGCCGAGTGCCGGGTGGCCTCGATGCTGGCCGACGGCATGCCGCTCAAGGTCATCGCCGACGCGCTCGGCGTGCAGTACGACACGGTGCGCAAGCAGCTGCTGTCGATCTACCAGAAGACCGCGACCAACCGCCAGCCCGAGCTGGTGCGCCTCTTGATGAACCTGCCGGCCTCGGCCGTCCAGCGTGCGCTCAAGGCCGACGACGGCGACACGCTGCTCGAAGGGGTCATGGCGGGATCGGCCCCATGAGGGATGCGATCTTCGTCAGCATCGCGTCCTACCTCGACCCGATGCTGTTCTTCACCCTGAACGATGCCTTCGCCAAGGCCGCCCGGCCCGATCTGGTGCGCATCGGCGTCGTCGACCAGCACCTGGATGACCAGCGCGCCGCGATCGCCGCCCTGCCCCATGCGGACCAGGTGCGCCACGTCCACTTGCATCCGCAGGACACGCTCGGTGTGTGCTGGGCGCGCAGCATCGGCTTTTCGCTGTACGACGGCGAAGACTTCATGCTGCAGGTCGATTCGCACACGCTGTTCGAGCCACGCTGGGACGAGCAGCTGCGCGCCTTGCACCGGCAACTGCTGGCGCGCTCGGCCAAGCCCGTGATCAGCACCTATCCCTACCGCTTCGACATGGTCGACGGCGAGCCGCAATACACGCCTTCCGCCGGCCACACCGCGCTGGTGCTGCGCCCGCATCCCGAGAAGGCCCTGGCGCCGGATGACGCCGTGCTGCGCTTCATGGCGCGCCACCTGTTCGCAAACGAGGCGGTGATGGGCTGCCACGTCTCGGCCGGCTTCCTGTTCGCGGCCGGGGCCTTCGTCGATGAGGTGCCCTACGATCCCTGGCTGTACTTCCACGGCGAGGAGCAAAGCCTGGCGGTGCGCGCCTTCACCCGCGGCTGGGACATCTTCCACCCCCTCACCACGCCGGTCTACCACCTGTACAAGACCGAGGGCACGCCCTACGCCACCCACCACTGGCATGGCGCGACCGACGCCCGGCGCGCCTTCAACTCGGCCTACCTGACCGAGCGTGCAAAGCAGCGCCTGAACCGCCTGCTGATGGGCGACGGCCTGCCCGGGGCCTATGGCCTGGGCAGCGCGCGCACGCTGGCGCAGTTTGCCGAGCTGAGCGGCATCGACTACGCCAACCAGACCATTACCGACCCTTTCGACGGCAAGCTGTGCTGACGCCTGCCGCCGACCACGCCGGCGTCAGCCCTGTGGCAGGCCGACCAGTTCGACCGCTGCGACGCCACCGAGGCCGGCGCCGGCGTCGACGATGACCTCGGTCGTCGCCCGCGCCGGGTCGGCGCCACCCTCGCCATCGTCGAAGATCCAGTCGATGTAGATCGAGGTCGGCACCGTTTCGCCGTCGTACAGGTAGCCAATGCCGTGCATGGCGCGGTTGACCAGTCCCTGGGTCGCCTGCGCATTGAAATCCAGCTTCAGCACACCGTCGTCCTGGCTGGCGCTGCCGATCGTGAGGCCGCCGACCCGCAGCAGGCCATCGGCGAAACTGACTTCGCCCAGCGCCGAGAACACATCCTCGAGCGCGGCGCCCTCCTGGCGCACCAGGGTCAGCGAGGCGCCGCCGTAGTCGCCGCGTGCATGCAGTTCGGCGTCGTGGATGGCCGCATTCGCATCCAGCGCTACCGCGTCGGCGCCGCTGAAGCGCACGATGCCGCCGATCGAGGACGTCGGCGCCGCGCCGAAGCCGGCGTCGAGCGTGCCGTCGGCATTCACGCGTGCCAGCAGCGGCTGTGTGGCGCCGGTGGCAATATCGGTCGTGGTGGTGCCGAACACGACGAACTGTCCGTCGACCAGCACCAGGCTGCCCGGGTCGCTGCCGACACCGATGCCATGGCCCGGTATGACCGTGATCCCGTTTTCGCCGAAGCCGGTGTCGAGCCGGCCGTCCGGGTGATAGCGCGCCAGCATCAATTCGCCACCGATGCCGAGACTGGACGAGGTCGCGCCGATGGTGCCGAGGGTGACGATCTTGCCGTCGGGCTGGACCACCATGTGGGCAAAGACATCGTGGCCGTCGGTCAGGTGGGCCTGCACCACGCCGCCTGCGCCGAACGCTGCATCGAGTGTACCGTCCGGATTCAGGCGCATCAGGAAGCCGTCGACGTCGTTGGCCGGGGAGCGCGTGGTGCCGGCCACCAGGATCTTTCCATCCGGGAGCGCGTGGACCGCGCGCGCATTGTCGGTGCCCGCGCCGACCGCATGGATCAGGATGCCCTCATCGGCGAAACCGGTATCGAGGGCGCCGTCGGCGCCGAAACGCACCACGACGACGTCCAGATCCTCACCGAGGCTGACGCCGATAAAGCCGACCACCAGCAGCTTGCCGTCAGCCTGCAGCGCCACGTGGCTGGGCGACGCACCCACGCCGGGTGGCGAGTATGCCAGCTTGCCGCCATCGCCGAAGCGCGTGTCGAGCGCACCGTTCTGGTCGAGCCGGGTCGCCACCACGAAACCGCCCCCGGTGTTCACGCTCCGGACGCCGGCCACGATGACCTTGCCATCAGGCTGCAGCAGTATCTCGGTCGGCAGGTCCGAACCGGGATCGACGTTCACCACCACCGAGCCCCCATCGCCGTAGCTGGTGTCCGGGCTGCCGTCCGCGTTCAGGCGCATGATGCGAAAATCGAACAGGGCGCCCGGCGTCGACACCGCCAGCATGATCTTCCCGTCCGGCAGCTCGAGCGGCGCCGGGTTCAGGTTGACGCCGCCGGTGTCCAGCACGACGCGGCCATTGCCATCGCCGAAACCGGTGTCGATGCTGCCGTCGGCGTTGTGGCGCGCCAGCACGACGGAGAACTGGTCCTCGTCGTCCACGAGCCCGCGCACCGACAGCAGCTTGCCGCTGGCGGTCACGCTCCCGGCAAGCTGCGTGTAATAGGCGCCGATGTTATCGACCACGACCCCGGCCGGCACGCCGGCGAAAGTCGGTGCGGTATTGGCCGGCGCCGGCTCGTCGGTCACGGCGATCGTACGCACCTCGGTTATTTCGCCGGCGCCGCGCACGCCATCGCCGTCGCGGTCGTTCCACAGCACGACCCTCACGTGTTCGACGTCCTTCAGGTAGCTCACCTCGGCGTCGCCATTGCCCGCCTTGAAGCGGTAGCCGGCATCGTAGGCGGCGACGTCCTCTTCGGGGCTGGTGGCGCGGCCGGCAGCGCCGGCCAGCGCGGTCAGCGTCACCGCATCGGCCTCGGCCTGCGAGCGCACCACGATCTCGAGCGTGTCATTGCCGGCGCCGCCGTCGATGCGGTTGACGCCATTGCCGCCATTGACCAGGTCAGCGCCGGCGGTGCCGACCAGGGTGTCGTCGCCGCCGCCCAGGTCGAAGCGTCCGCCGCGGCCCAGTTCCGCGATCAGCGCCTGGTTCGCGGCCGACAGCGCCTGCGTGCTGTCGAACATCTCGCCGCGCGCGCTGCCGCTGACCTGCGCCAGGTAGTCGAGGCTCGCCAGCGGCGTACCGTCCAGTGCGCGGGCCGGATCGGCCGGATTGCGCAGCACTTCTTGCACCACGGCGCCGATCCGCACCTCGGTCACGGCGACCGTTTGCACCGCGCCATCGCTGAAGGTCCAGGCGATCGGTACCGACGCCGGCGGCGCGGTACTGGTATTGGCGTAGGCGATACCGTGCATGGCGCGGTTCACCAGGCCCTGGGTGGCCGCCTCATCGAAGGCCAGCGTCAGGGCGCCGCCGGACTGCGTCACGCGGCCGATGGCGACGCCGTCGACGGCCAGCACGCCGCCCGCGAAACTGACTTCGCCGAGCGCGCTGAAGCGGTCGCTGCTTGCGGCCCCGCCCTGCCGCGCGAGCGTCAGGCTGGCGCCGCCGTAATGCCCGCGCGCCGCCAGTTCGGCGTCGTGGATGGCGGCATCCGGGTCGAGCACCACCGGGCGTCCGCCGTCGGTCGCCAGGCTGCCGCCGACCGACGGCACGGGATCGGGATTGAAGCTGGGGTCCAGGCGGCCGTCGGCATCGATACGGGCCAGCACGGTGCTGACGTTGCCAGAGACGAGATCGTCGAGGGTATTGCCGAACACGACGATCTGGCCGTCGACGATCGCGAGTGCGCCTGGATCCATCCCGGTGCCGATGCCCTGGCCCGGGATGTGCACCATACCGTTATCGCCAAAGGCGGTGTCCGGGCGGCCGTCGGCGTGGTAGCGCGCCACCATCAGCTCGGCGCCGGTGCTGCTCGTCAGGCCGCCGTTCATGCTGCCGAACACCACGATCTTGCCGTCGTCCTGCACCGCCATCTGCGAGAACAGGTCGTGGCCGGCGGTGAATCGCCCGATCGCGACGCCGCCGTTGCCGAAGCTGGCGTCGAGCGAGCCGTCGGCGTTCAGGCGCACCAGCGCGCCGTCGACGTCGTTGTTCGCGGAGCGGGTGGTGCCGGCGACCAGCACCTTGCCGTCGTCCAGCGCCACCACGGCGCGCGCATTGTCGGTGCCGGGGCCGACCGGGAGCACCACCGTGCCGCCGCTGCCGAAGCCCGTGTCCAGGAGGCCGTCGACCCCAACGCGGGAAATGGCGAAATCGAGGCCCGTACCACCGCCCTGGGCCAGGCCCACCAGCAGGAGCTTGCCGTCGGCCTGCAGCGTCGCGTGGCTGACCGAGGCGGCCTGGCCGGGGCGCGGGCTGAACTGTAGCGTGCCGTCGCCGTCGAAGCTGGTATCGAGGCTGCCGTCGGCCAGCAGGCGCATGACGCCGAAGCCCATGCCCCCATTGACCAGGTCGGTCGCGGTGATCACGATGCGCCCGTCCGCCATCAACAGGATGTCGGTCGGCAGATCGCTGTTCGGGCCGATCGACACCACTACCGCGCCGCCATCGCCGAAGCCCGTATCCAGGCTGCCGTCCGGATTCAGGCGCAGCACCTGCACATTGAAATTGGCGCCAGGCGTGGCCACGGTCACCAGGATCTTGCCGTCCGCCTGCTGCACCGGGCTGGTATTGGCGATGGTCTGGGTCGGCAGTGCGACGCGGCCGGTGCCGCCGAAGGTGGTATCCAGGCTGCCGTCGGCGTTGTTGCGCACCAGCGCCACCTCATAGCGGCCGTTCTCGAACAGGATGCCGCGCAGCGACAGTAGCTTGCCGTCGTTTAGCACCGTGCCACCCACCAGGAAATGATCGACGCCGGTGCGGTCGATCGCCACCCCGGCCGGCGCGCCGGCGAAAGTGGGTGCGCTGTTCGGCGGCGGCACGTCGTCGAGCGCGATCCAGCGACCGGTTTCCCCGGCCGTGACCAGCACCGTCTCGACGTTGCGCAGGTAATCCTTCTGGCTGCCGGCGCCATAGCTCACCATCCAGTCATAGTCCGGATCGTCCGAGGCGCTCACCTGGACCGCATCCATGGCCTCGCGCGAGGCGACGGCGATCTCGAACACGTCCTTGCCGCCGGCGTTGGCACCGCCGTCGATGCGGGCATTGCCGGCGCCGTTGCGGATGGTGTCGGCCTGGCCGCTGCCGGCGATGACGTCATCGCCGGCGCCGCCGTCGATCCAGGCGCCCTTGCCGGTGTCGCGCATGCGCGCGGCGAGCGCACTTGATACCAGGTCGCCGGCGCGGATGGTGTCGGCGCCGGCGCCGCCATCGATCCAGGCCAGGTGGGCGAAGCCGTCCTCGCCCGCGCCAGCCTCGCGGACGGACACCGCGAGCGGGATCTCGCGCGTCACGCCGCCGCTGGCCGCCTCGGCCTGCAACTGGACGACGACGCGTTCAATATCGCGGACATAGTCGGCGACGCCCGCGGCCACCACCTTGTGCGTATAGCCGTCGGCGAAGGCCGCGCCATCGGCGCCGCCGGCATCGGCGGCCAGCAGTTCCACCCGCACCGCGGCGGCCTCTTCGCCGGTGGCGACCCGCACGTACAGCACGTCGTGCCCGGCGCCGCCGTCGACATGGTCGGCGCCGCTGCCGGCGACGATGGCGTCGCCATACGCCGAGCCGACGACCTTGTCGCCGCCCGGGCCCATGTCGATGTAGACGCCGCGCCCATGCTGCGCCATCAGCGCGCGCGTGGCGGCAGGGATGTCGGTGCCGGCGTCGAAGGCGTCGAACCATTGGGTGCCGGCGACCCAGGCGAAGTGGGTCGCTGCGGCCAGGTCGGCCTGCGGGTCGATCGTGCGTGCTTCCGGCGCCAGCAGGAAGCTGCGGTAGAAGGCGTTGCCGGCGTCGCTGCGAAACACGTTTACCTGCTCGACGTTCCTGAGGTAGTCGGTCTCGGCGCCGTTGCCCACCTTGACGCGGTAGCCGGCCGCATAGGCTTCGCCGTCGGCGCCGCCGGCATCCGCTTCCAGCGCCGTTACCCACAGCGCTGCCGCCGCCTCGCTTGATGCGACGAGCACATTGAGCACGTCGCGCGCCTGGCCGCCGTCAGGGGCGGTGCCCAGGTTCGCGCCGCCATCGATGCGGTTGACGCCTATGCCGGCAGTAAACGCGTCGCCCCAGTTGGAACCGGCCGCGGTGTCGCCGCCGCCGCCGAGCACGACCGAGATGCCGCGCCCGTACTGCGCCATGAGCGCCCGGGTGGCGGCCGGGATGTCGGCCGGGTCGAATTGTTCGGCGGCCACGGTGCCGTTGGCCAGCACGAAGAAATATTGGGTGGCGAGGTCAGGGCCCCAGGCAGCCTTGGTGGGGTCGCGCGGGTCGACCGGGATCTCGTTGAGCGTGACGGTAGGGGTAGTGGGCATGTTCTATCCTTGCAGGGGCGGTCAGGAGCCTGGGAAGACAGGTGGTGGCAGGGTTGGCGCGGCAGTCGGTGCGGGCGTCGGGGCCGCAGTGGGCGCCGGGGTAGGTGCTGGGGTCGGCGCAGGTGTTGGAGCAGGCGTCGGCGCTGGTGTCGGCGCAGGCGTCGGCGCTGGTGTCGGCGCAGGCGTCGGCGCTGGTGTCGGCCCAGGCGTCGGCGCTGGCGTCGGAGCGGGCGTCGGCGCAGGTGTCGGCGCAGGTGTCGGCGCTGGCGTCGGAGCGGGCGTCGGCGCAGGTGTCGGCGCGGGTGTCGGCGCAGGTGTCGGCGCTGGCGTCGGAGCGGGCGTCGGCGCAGGTGTCGGCGCGGGTGTCGGCGCGGGTGTCGGCGCGGGTGTCGGCGCGGGTGTCGGCGCGGGTGTCGGCGCGGGTGTCGGCGCGGGGGTCGGCGCTGGAGTCGGCGCCGGCGTCGGTGCTGGAGTCGGCGCCGGCGTCGGTGCGGGCGTCGGCGGCGCTCCCGACAGGATTTGCAGGGCCGCCAGCACGCCGGCCAGCTCCGGCGCGGGCTGGGCCGACGCCGCCGGGATCGCGTCGAGCATGACGGCGGCGTCCACCAGCGCCAGCAGCGCGGGCGCCAGTCCGGCCGTGCGCGCGACCTGCGCCAGGCGCGGGAGCGTGCCCGATGCCGTGGCGGCGGCATGTTCGGCCTGGTACTGGACCGTGTCGACGAAGCGGATCACCGGATCGACGTGCTGCGCCAGCGCAGCCTGCAGCGCGGCGCCGGCGGCCTCCGGGGCGGCCTGCATCACGCGGCCGACCGCGAGCGCCAGGCTGGCTTCGGCCAGCCGCGCGACGTCGGCCGCCAGCGCGACGACGTCATGCGCCTCGGCGCGCCGGTTCAGCAAGCGGTCGTGGCGGGCGACGGCGCCCTGCACCAGCGCAGCCACGCTGGCCGGCCCGGCATCCTGGGCGGCGCCCAGGCGCGCCACCTCGGCGGCCACGGCTTGCGCCACCCGGCCATACGCGGCGACCGGACTGGCGTCCAGGCCCTGCTCGGCGCGCGCCATCACTTCCATCGCCATCTGCAGCGCGATCATCTTTTGCAGCAGCGCCGGTTCGCGCACGGCCAGGGTCAGCGGATCCTGGTCGAGCGCCTGCACCGACGACAGCCCGAACACGCGCGCCACCGCCTGGCGCGCCTGCGCCTGCGAGGTGGCCGCGTTCGACGCGAGCATCGCCTCGACGATCGTGCTCAGGGGCGTTACCGCCACCACCGGCTTGCTGGCCGCATCCTCGATGATGGCGCCCAGCGCATAGGCAAACGGCAGGCCGGTCGCGCCATCGATGCCGCCGATCGCGCGCAGGCGCAATCCGTTCAGCTGGGCCGGCGTCAAGGCCGCTGTGAGAATGTACTTGCCGCCGGCATCGGTCCGGACCGACGGTTCGCCCGCGTCATGCAGGCCGTTGTTGTTCTGGTCGAGCCAGACGCTGGCGCCGGCCAGGTAGCCGTCGACGACGACGCCGGTCACGATGGCGCTGGGCGGCGGGGGCGGCTGGACGATCGGACCCGGCGGGGGTGGCACGGGATCGCTGCCCCCACCGCCGCAGCCTCCCAAGGCGAGGGCGACGGTCAGGGCCAGCGTGGTGCGTTGGGGCGAAGGGGGGGTTGGCATGGTTAGTCTCTCCGGGCGCGATGCAAGCGAGACTAAGGGATTTCCTTTTCAACAACCATTCCCCAATTGGGGAACGGTGGACAATATTCTGTCCGAAAGATCATTTGCGTATTTACCCATTCGACACCCAATGGCAGGGTCATCGATCGGCCAGGCCGGGCGCCGCCCCCTGCCGGGAGCCTTGGCGGGGTGACGGCTTGACGACCGACGGCGCGATTACAGCGCAGTATTCGCGCGCAATACCGGATACAGGTTCAGGCGCTCGTCGTACGACGAATGGCGCTTGGCGAAGAACTCCAGGCGCGCCTGCGGGTTCTTGGCGAAGGCCGGATCGCTGTCGAGACGCTCCTGGAACGCCTTCGCCACCGCCGGATCGGCCGCCATCTGCTCGCGCGCCACTTCTTCGGCCACGTAGTCTTCCATGTATTCCTTGCGCTCGAAGGCGTTGTTGAACGCCCCCCAGGCCAGCAGCGAATCCGGCGCCTGCGGCTCGAGCATCGCCACCACCAGGCGCGCCTTCGGCTGCGCGATCGGCACGAACAGCGAACCTGGCGCGATCGAACGCTGCTCCGGCTTCCACTTACCCTCGACCGTCAGGCGCTGGTGGCCTTCGACCGAAGCGGCTGCCAGGGTGGCCTTGTCGGCGCGGAAGGTCTCGGCCTCAAAGCGCACGACTTCCTTGTCCAGCGTGCGGAACACGACGCCGTGCTGGCGCAGCTTCTCGCCCACGATCGCGGCATAGGCGGCGGGGACGATGTAGCCGGCGCGCGGCGCGGTGACCTGGACGTCGGCCACGATGTCCTGCCACAGCGGCACATGCCACACCTGGGGCGTGGTTTCGTCGTAGCGCGTCATCAGGGCGCCCGAGACTTCCGACGGCGTGCGGGTGTAGGCATAGCCGTTGAAGTCGACCATCTCCTTCTTGTCGCTGGCCTTGTAGGACAGCGCCACCGGCTGGTTGCCCAGCCTGGCGGCGCGCGCGTCGGCCGCGTAGGCCGCCTGCTGCCATTGCCTGCCGTTCTTCGCGACCTGGTCGAGCACCGACACCACGGTGTTGCGGGTGATGCGCACGCGCACCGGATATTCCTTCCACGAGTGGGTTTCCACCAGCATCGCCATGCGGTTGCGCAACTGGAAATAGCCGGTCGAGAAACGCGGATCGGACACGCCGTCCATGAAGCCCGACATCGGATCGTCGTGCTTCACGAACGACATGTAGTAGGACTGCGGGGACGAGCCCTCCTTGGCGATGTCCTTGATGACGTTGGTGCGCAGTGCCAGGCCGGCCTTGCGGAATTCGGCGTCGCCCGAGTACACCGGCTCGACCTGGATCGAGATATCGTGCTGGAACTTGGCGCCGTTGGTCGCGTGCAGGTCGACGTAGACCAATGGGTCCCAGGCGTTCACCAGGCCGAGCATGGCCTGCATCTCGGGCGCGTCGGCCTTCAGGTAGTCGCGATTGAGGTTGAAGTTCTGGGCGGTGGTGCGCCAGCCCATCTCGACCGGGCCGCGCTGGTTCGGGCGGTTCCACTTGCCGAAACGCTCGTGGCCGTCGACGTTGAACACCGGGACGAAGAGCAGCACCTGCTTGTCGAGCGCACCCTTGGCCGCGCGGCCTTCGAGCGCCTCGCGCAGCGCCAGGAAGCCGGCATCCTTGCCGTCGATCTCGCCGGCGTGGATGCCGCCCTGGATCAGGGTCACGGGCAGGCCCTGCTGCTTAGCGGCCTGCGGCGTGAACACGCCCTTGCCATTGACGACCAGCGCCTTCATCGGGCGGCCTTCCGGCGTGATGCCGAAGTCGATGCACTGCACCTGTTTCGGATACGCCTGCTGGAATGCGGCGCATAGCGCGATCGTCTCGTCGTAGCGGCCGGTGGCGGTGAAGCCCGAGCGCTCCGACACGGTGCTCAGGTCGGGGGCGGCATGGGACAAGGGAATGGCCGACAACAGGGCCAGCAGTAACGCAGAACGGATCATCGAAAAGCTCCGGCAGAAACGAGGAAGGAAGCCGGTGATTATAGACGTGTTCTACATGCAACAGTTCAGGACCGGAAAGACAAGGGGCGGCCAGAGACCCCTCCGACCGCCCGTCAATACAGCTGCTGTGCCCCGCGCCGCGCTCAGCGCGGCGGCGCGCCCGGCGTAGTATGGATCAGGACTTCCTTCGCTTCCGGCCGCACGATCCGCATCGGCACCTGGCGCGCGCGCGCCGTGGTCGACACCGGGCAGGCGCCGCTGGCGCGGTAGGCCAGGGCCGTGGCCAGCAAGCCTTCGCTCTGGTCGCCCACGGGCCGCGACAGGTCGTCGCTTGCCTGGCAGGTCGGCTTGAAGCCGTCGGTGAAGTCGCCAAAGCCCTTGTGGTTCACGCCCTGGAACTCGATCGAGAAATAGGTCGTGCCGCAGTTCGGTACCGGCGTGAAGCCGTATGGCTTGCCGCAAGTGGTGCCACCGATCTGGATCACTTCGATGTCGGCTCCGCGCAGGCCGTTGATCACCGATTCGCTGGCCGAGCAGGTACCCTCGGTGCTGAGTACCGTCACGCGCTTCAGGCCCAGCGTGGGCAGCGGGGTGCCGGTGCGCAGCGGGTTGCTCGACGCAAAACCCCACGCGGTCGAGCGGAACATGATCGGCTGGTAAGCCGGCGTCTTGTCGTTGTAGCGCGAGCGCTCGAACACCTTGCCGCTCGTCGATTCGGGGCCGGCGATCATATAGGCCAGCTGGCTGGCGACGTACAGCAGGCCGCCGCCGTTATAGCGCACGTCCAGCACCAGGTCGTTGACGCCGGCCTGCTTGAAGGTGGTGAAGGCGTCGTACAGCTGTTTCTCGGACACCGCGTTGAAGCTGTCGAAGGTCAGGTAGCCGACCTTGCCGCTGGCGGTCTCGATCACCTTGACGTTCTTGACCGGCGCCTCGACCACTTCGGCGCCGGTCAGCGTTACGTCGAACTGCACGCCGGCACGCTGCAGGGTGAGCCCGTGGGTGGCGCCAACCTTGTCCGGGAACAGGCCGGCATTGATCTTGTCGACCGCGGCTTCGTCTTCGGTGTTCACGAAATCGATACCGTCGACCTTGAGCAGCATGTCGCCGCGCAGCAGGCCGGCGGCGGCGGCCGGCGAACCCGGTTCGACCGCCGTGACCAGCCAGGTGCGGGGCGCGCCTTCATTGGTGCTGCGCGACCAGGTGATGCCATAACCGAGGTCGACGCCGCGGGTCTGCATCGCTTCCCATTCGGCGGTCGTGTAGGTGAAGTGGAAACGGTCTTTCGGCTGGCCGTTGGCGGTGAGAAGCGGCGTCTTAAGCACCTCGAAGTAATCGAGCGCGCTCGTGAAGTCGGCCATCTTGTAGGTGTTCGGGACTTCGTTGTACCAGAGGTAGTACTGGTTGGTCCAGGCGCGCAGGAACTTCAGCTCGTCGAGCAGGGTGCCTTGCGTGTCCGGATAAGGCTTGCCGCTCGCATCCAGGCCGGTACGCGGGACGGCGCACTTGTTGGCATACGTGCCATAAGCGTCGCCCAGCAGGTTCGGGTTCAGGTCTTCCGGGGTCGGCTGGTTGCCGGTGGGGGGCGCCGGATTGGTCGGCGTGGTCGGCGTGGCCGGAGGCGGCTCTTGCGCCACCGGCGGCGCGCCGACGCTCGGCGATCCGCTCCCGCCGCCGCAACCGGCAAGGACGAACAGCGCGGCGAGCGAGCTGGAAATCAAACGCAATGGGAGGGTCGTGCGACGGGGCGTGAATGGCGTACTCATGCGCCGATTATAGACCCCGAAATCGGGGGCGAATACATCGAACTGTCACGTTTGAGGCTAGCGGACAACGGGTGATATCAAGCGGTCAATGAATCAAGGCGCGCACACGTCAAGTCGTCCGCGCCTTCATTATCAAGCCGCCCTTGGCGTCGCATCCGGCGCGTGATACGCCGCCACCAGCGCCGCCTCTTTCTCCTTGGCCGCCTTCAGGTGACGCTCTTTGACGTGGCCGTAGCCACGGATGTCTTCCGGGATGCTGGCGATCGCCACCGCCTGCGCCAGGTTGTCGAGCGTCAGCTTCGGCAGCAGCGCCGCCACGGTGTCGCGGTACTGCTTGATGAGCGCACGCTCCATCTTGCGCTCGGCCGTATAGCCAAACACGTCGAAGGCGGTGCCACGCAGGCCCTTGAACCTGGCCAGCACGCCGAAGGCGCTCATCATCCACGGACCATACTCGCGCTTGATGGCGCGGCCTTCCTTGTCGTGCTTGGCCATCAAGGGAGGCGCCAGGTGGAACTTGAGCTTGGTGTCGCCTTCGAACATGGCGCCGATCTTTTCGCGGAAGGCCGGATCGGTATGCAGGCGCGCGACCTCGTACTCGTCCTTGTAGGCCATCAGCTTGTAGTAGTAGCGCGCCACGGCTTCGGCCAGGCGGGTGCCCTTGCCCAGCTTCGCTTCCTCGGCCCGCACCTGGTCCACGAAGGCCTTGTACTGGCTGGCGTAGGCCGCGTCCTGGTAGGCGGTGAGCAGCTCGATGCGGCGGCCCACGATGTCGTCCAGCGTCTGGCTGCGCTTGAACTCGATCACCTTGGCTGGCATGGCGGCGCGGCTGACCGCGGCCAGGTCGTGCGCCGCGCTACGGCCCCAGTTGAAGGCGGCCTTGTTGAAGGCCACCGACACGCCATTGAGTTCGATCGCCTTGAGCAGCGAGCTCTCTTGCAGCGGCACGTGGCCCTTCTGGAAGGCGTAGCCCAGCATGAACATATTGGTGGCGATCGAGTCGCCCAGCAAGGCGGTGGCGATCTGGCCGGCGTCGATGAATTCGACGTTGTCCTTGCCGCAAGCCTGCTGGATGGCGCCGCGCGAGCCCTCGGCCGGGAACTGCCAGTCCGGGTTCTTGACGAAGGCCGCGGTGGTGGAGCCGCTGGCGTTGACTGCGGCCCAGGTACGGCCCTCGCCCATGCGGCTCAGCGCATCGCGGCTGGCGGTGACGATCTGGTCGCAGCCGATCACCAGGTCGGCGCTGCCGGTGCCGACGCGGGTCGAGTGCAGGTCGGCCTGGCGTTCGGCCAGGCGCACGTGCGACATCACCGGACCGCCCTTCTGGGCCAGGCCGCTCTGGTCGAGCACGATGGCGCCCTTGCCTTCGACGTGGGCCGCCACGGCCAGGATCTGGCCCACCGTGACCACGCCGGTGCCACCGACGCCGGCAACCAGGATGCCATACGGCGTCTCGACCGACGGGATCATCGGCAGCGGCAATGCAGGCGGCGCCGCTTCGGAAGCCGCTGCTTTCCTTGGCTTTTTGAGGCCGCCGCCTTCGACGGTGACAAAGCTCGGGCAAAAGCCCGACACGCAAGAATAATCCTTGTTGCACGAAGACTGGTTGATCTGGCGCTTGCGTCCCAGTTCGGTTTCCAGCGGCTCGACCGACAGGCAGTTCGACTGCACCGAGCAGTCGCCGCAGCCTTCGCACACGGCTTCGTTGATCACAACGCGCTTGGCCGGGTCGGGGAATTCGCCCTTCTTGCGGCGACGGCGCTTCTCGGACGCGCAGGTCTGGTCGTAGATCACGGCCGATACGCCCGGCATCTCGCGCAGCTCGCGCTGCACGTCCATCAATTCGGCGCGGTGACGCACCGTCGTGCCCGGGGCCCAGGCATAGTCGCTCGGGTATTTGTCGGGTTCGTCGGTGACGACGATGATCGGCGTCACACCTTCGGCCGCGATCTGGCGGCTGATCATGCCCGGGTCGAGTGGACCGTCGACGTTCTGTCCGCCCGTCATCGCGACCGCGTCGTTGTACAGGATCTTGTAGGTGATGTTGACCTTGGCAGCCACCGCGGCGCGGATCGCCAGGATGCCCGAGTGGAAATAGGTGCCGTCGCCCAGGTTGACGAACACGTGCTTCTCGTCGGTGAACGGCGCCTGGCCGATCCAGGTCGTGCCCTCGGCGCCCATGTGGGTGAAGGTCGACGTCTCGCGGTCCATCCACAACACCATGTAGTGGCAGCCGATGCCGGCCATGGCGCGCGAGCCTTCCGGCACCTTGGTCGAGCTGTTGTGCGGGCAGCCCGAGCAGAAGTACGGGATGCGGTCGGTCTCTGGATTCGGCTTCGCCGGGATACTCTTGAGCACCAGTTCTTTCGCCTCGAGGAAGGCGATGCGCTCCTTGACCCGCTCGGCGACCGGGTGGCCCGCGCAATAGTGCGAGATGCGCGAGGCGATGGCGCGCGCGATCTGCGCGGGATTGAGTTCATAGGTCGCCGGCAGCAGCCAGTCGCCATGGCCCATGCGGTTCTTGTTGCTCCACTCGCCGGTATCGTCGAACTTGCCGACCACGCGCGGACGCTCGCCGTCCGGCAGGTTGTACAGCTCTTCCTTGAGCGCGTACTCCATCACTTGGCGCTTTTCCTCGACCACCAGGATCTCGTCCAGGCCGCGCGCGAATTCGTGCACGCCTTCGGCCTCGAGCGGCCAGGTCATGCCGACCTTGTACAGGCGCAGGCCGATGTCGCGCGCGGCCTGCTCGTCGATGCCGAGGTCGGCCAGCGCCTGGCGCGTGTCGAGGTAGCTCTTGCCGGCGGTGATGATGCCGATCTTCGGCTGCGGGCTGTCCCAGATGATGCGGTTCAGTTTATTCGCGCGGGCATAGGCCAGGGCCGCATACCATTTGTGGTTGCTCATCCGCACTTCCTGGTCCAGCACGGCGTCCGGCCAGCGGATATTCAGGCCGCCTTCGGGCAGCTGGAAGTCGGTCGGGATGACGATCTGCACGCGCTCCGGGTCGAGGTCGACCACGGCGCCCGATTCGATGATGTCGGTCACGCACTTCATCGACACCCACAGGCCGGTGTAGCGGCTCATGGCCCAGGCGTGCAGGCCGAAATCCAGGTATTCCTGGACCGAGGACGGATACAGCACCGGGATGCCGCAGTGGGTCAGGATGTGGTCGGACTGGTGCGCGGTGGAAGACGACTTGGCCGCGTGGTCGTCGCCGGCCAGCACCAGCACGCCGCCGTGCTTGGCGGAGCCGGCGTTGTTGCCGTGCTTGAAGACATCGCCGCAGCGGTCGACACCCGGGCCCTTGCCGTACCACATGGCAAACACGCCGTCGTACTTGGCGTCTTTATACAGATTGGTCTGCTGGGTGCCCCAGACCGAGGTCGCCGCCAGGTCTTCGTTCATCCCGGGGTGGAACTTGACGTGGTGGGCGTCGAGGTGCTTCTTGGCCTTCATCGCGGTCTGGTCGACGGCGGTGACGGGCGAACCACGGTAGCCGGTGATGAAGCCGGCGGTATTCAGGCCGGCCTTCAGGTCGCGCTCGCGCTGCAGCATCGGCAGCCGGATCAGGGCCTGGGTCCCGGTCATGAAGGCGCGACCGCGCTCGAGCGTCCATTTGTCGTCGAGCGTGATGTCTTGCTGTGGCTGGGAAGGCGAGGATTGTTCCGGCAGCGCCAGGTGGGCGCGATCCGTGGGTGCGTTCATGGTGTCTCCAAGATTCTCATGTCGGATACCGCAGCGGCGCATTTCCTGCATCTCGCCTGCCGTATGTGAGCCAGTATAGTCCTGCCCCCCAAGCATTAAATTCCAAACAATTCCCCCATCCTCTCGAAATGCGCAATAAAATTGCCATATATAAGTCGATCAAGGGTGGGTATGTCGAAGATAGAACTGGATAAAACAGACCGCAAGATCCTGGAGATTTTGCAAAGCGATGGCCGGTTGTCCAATCAGGATGTGGCCGAACGGGTCAACCTGTCGCCCTCGCCCTGCCTGCGCCGCATCAAGCGCCTGGAAGAAGCGGGCGTCATCCGCCAATATGTCGCACTGCTCGACCCGGACAAGATCGGCCTGGGGCTGCTGGCGTATGTGAACGTACGCCTGGAAAAGCATAGTGAAGTGGCCAGCACTACCCGCCAGCCGGGGTTGCCGGCGACGTCGCCGCGCAACGATTTCGCGGTCTCGGTGGGAACGTGGCCGGAAGTGGTGGCCTGCTATGCGATGACCGGCGACATGGATTTCCTGCTGCGCGTACACGTCGAGGACATGGATCACTTCTCGCGCTTCATGATGGGCACGCTGCTCAAGCACCCGGCGGTGCTTGACGTGAAGTCGAGCTTTGCCTTGCAGCGTATCAAGGAAACGACGGCAATGCCGCTGGTGTGACTGGCCGGCTCAGTGGCGGCTCATTGACCGGCGCTTGGCCGGCCAAGCGGCGTGACTACTTTTTGGGTGTGAAGAACTTCACCGCCGCCCGGGCGTTGGCCTTGACCGTGTAATCGATCGCGGCGAACTGCTCTTCGAGCGCCTCGGCCATCACGCTGCCCGGGCTGGGCGGCGGCAATTCGAGATGGGCGTCGGCCTCGCCATACTCGCGCTTGATGCGCATGCCGGCTTTCTTGGCGATGTGCATCATCGTCTGGTTCGAGGTCAGGCACTGCATATAGAGGGTGTCGACGTCCGAATTGCGGCAGTGGATCGCAGCGCGCTGGAACAGGCGCGTGCCAACGCCCTGTCCGCGCGCCGACTTCGATACCGAGACGCCGAACTCGGCAATTTGCTCCTTGGTGGTCGACTGGCGCCCGTCGGCCGAGGCGAACGCCAGATGTCCCATTCCGACCAGCTGGAACACATTGTTGACCACGCCAAACACGATATCGCGCGAGAAATCGAGCCTGCCGACGTAGGCGGCGATCTGCTCGTCCGGGATCATGCTGCCGAAGCGCAGCAGGCGGTCATTGCTGTCCAGCGCCAGCAGGTGGCGCAGCACGCGGCGGCGGTCGCGCTCGCCGAGCTCCTTGACCAGCACCGGCGGCTGGCCCTTCTTGCCCCTCAGGCCCTGGATCCAGCGGCGTAACGGATTGTCCAGCATGTCGATACCTTTGTGCACTGCAACATTCGCATTCTAGCCGATCGGATCGGCGCTTGCAGCGTGTGACAGCCTGCCTTCCATATTGTGGCGCGGCGCATGCTCGGGCGCCAGCGGCGTTGGGAGGTCCTGGCCCAGCCATTGCGATTGCGGACTGACCACGAACCGCCCCTTCCCGGCCTGCTTGGCCGCATACATGGCCTTGTCGGCGTCCGCCAGCAGGGCTTCCTGGCCGCGCGCGGCGCCTATCTGGCCGCGCGCGCTGGCGATGCCGATGCTGGCCGAGATCGTTACAGGGTGGCCGTCGGCCTCGGTGATCGATTCGATTTCCTCCAGCGCCAGGCGCGCCACCCGCAGCGCGCCCTCGAGCGAAGCCACGTCTTCGAGCAGGATCACGAATTCGTCGCCGCCCAGGCGCGCCAGCGCATCCTCGGCGCGCAGTTTCGCGCCGACCCGGCGCGCGACCATCTGCAACACCAGGTCGCCGGCGGCATGGCCCCAGGTGTCGTTGACCGCCTTGAATCCGTCGAGGTCGATGAACATCAGCACCACCACGCTGTCGCGGCGGTCGGCGCGCGCCAGCGCCCGTTCCAGCAGGCGGGTCAGCTGGCGGTAGTTGATCAGGCCGGTCAAGCTGTCGTGCTGGGCCAGGCGTTCGAGCTGGCGCGACTGCGACTCGAGCTCGGCGGTGCGCTCGGCCACGCGCTGCTCGAGCGTCTCGTTGGCGGCCTGCAGGCGGCGATTGACGACACCGATGATACGGTAGCTGCGGCGCAGGCGCGCGCCGGCATACACCAGCAGCACCATCAACACGGCGCTGTGGGCGAACAGATAGCCGCGAAAGCGCTGGCGCTCGAGCAGCACGGCGTCGAAGGAACGATCGAGCTCGCGCTCCAGGCGGTCGAGCGCGAGGTCGCTGCCGGCGGCGGCGATCTGCACTTCGAGCAGGTTTTGCAGCGGGCGTTTTTCAAGAATCACACGGCTGCTGGCGATCACGGCGTCCATCTTGTCGATCACGGCCGGCGAGAAAGCGATTTGCTGGGCCGCAACGTCGCCGAGGATTTCATCGATGCGGGCTGCCAGCGGCGCGCTCGGCGCGATGTTGTAGCGCAGAGTCTCGGTCAGCAGCGCGTTGAGGGTGGTGTCGAGCCGCACCACGATGCGGGCCGGCGCCAGCGCGCCCTCGATGCCGGACAGCTCGGTCTTAAGGTCGGCCACTGCCGGCGGCATGGCCAGCAGCGCGGCCCGCAGCGGCGGATTGTGCCTGGCGAACTGGGCCACCAGCTGTTGCTTGTTGTGCAGGGCGTCCTCGAGCTGGGAATAGGCGGCCTGGGCGGCGCTGTCGCCGGTGAGCGGCAGGGTGTCGCCCAGCCGCGCCATCAGGTCGTGCATGCGCGGCAATTGTGAATTCAGCTTGAGCGACGTGGTCGCGCGGCCCGTATGCGCGCGCAGGATATTGGCGTCCCATTCAGCGTCCAGCTTTTCCAGTTCGCGCAGGTTGAGCATGACACTGTTGCGGATTTCCGGATCGACCGACTCGGTCCGGACATACAGGAAAACGAGCACCGCGCTCATGAACAGGACCGCCAGGCTGGCCAGCAGCACGCGGCGGCGGCGGCTCCAGCTCGCGAAACGCCGTGCCAGCAAGGTGAACATCGTTTTTCTCCAACGCAACAATTAACAGTTGAAGGATAGCAAAACGGTGAAGCGCACTGTACGTAGCGTGTTACTACATGTAACAAAATTACGTATTTACAGGCACTTTAGTTGGTTTGGTGCAACAGCTCATGCACGGCGTGGACGCGCGCGGCATGCACGGCCCCTGGAATCTGGTCCTTGCGCTCGGCGTGGCGCGCCGCCACTTCACCGGCATTCACGGCGCGCGCAGCGTCCAGGGCCTGCAGCAGCATGCCGCCACCGGACTGCTCGCCTGCGCCGCAGGCGACGGCCAGCAGCATCTGGGCGAAGCGCTGGGGCTTGCGGAAGGCGTCGCAGCGCTCGAACAGCGTGACGGCGGCTTCGGCGGACAGCGCCGCTGCGCGCCCGACTTCTCCCTGCTCGCGCACCGCGATCACGGCCAGGTCGCGGCACTCATTGGGCACCTTGAGGCGCTTGCAGATGGCCTGGATGATGTCAACGCCTTTCAAGCCCAGCACCAGGACGGCGAAGCGCACCTCGAGCGGGTGACCGCGTCCGGCGGCGTGGTCGATCGTTTGCAACAGGGCCGCGCTCCACGACGCGTCCAGCTCGGGCAGGATGCGCGCCATCGCGCCGCAGTCGCGCAGCACTTCCAGCATGCGCGATGGCTGGCGCTCCATCAGGCCGCGCGCCAGCTCTTGCCAGACGCGCTCGGGCACCAGGGCGTCGACCTCGCCCTCCTCGACCATCTTGCGCATCAGGGCATTGGTCTCGGTCGCGACCGTGAAGTCCGGCAGGCGCGCGGCGAAGCGGGCGATGCGCAAGATGCGCACCGGGTCTTCGGCAAAGGCGTCCGATACATGGCGGAACAAGCGCGCCTGCAAGTCTTGCCGGCCGTTGTGGGGGTCGACGATGCTGCCGTCCTCGGCCCGGGCCATGGCATTGATGGTCAGGTCGCGCCGGACCAGGTCTTGCTCCAGCGTGACGTCGGGGGCGGCATGGAACACAAAGCCGTGGTAGCCGGGCGCGGTCTTGCGCTCGGTGCGCGCCAGTGCGTATTCCTCGTGCGTGCGCGGATGCAGGAACACCGGGAAATCCTTGCCGACGGCGCGAAAGCCCGCCGCCAGCATCTGCTCGGGCGTGGCGCCCACCACCACGTGGTCGTGGTCCTTGACCGGCAGGCCGAGCAGGGCGTCGCGCACGGCGCCGCCGACGACATAGCTGCGCATCGTCATTCGCCCGGCAAGTCCAGGTCGTGCATCGGGGTTGGATCGGTTTCTTCCATGGCCTCTCTTACCCAGCGCGCCACCGCCGGGTGCGCCAGCACGCGGTCGCAATAGGCTTGCAGGGCCGGGGCCAGTGTCACGCCATAGGTCTTGAAGCGGCATACCACGGGGGCATAGAAGGCGTCGGCGATCGAGAAATCGCCGAACAGGTATTGGTGGTGGCCAAAGCGCGACAGGCAATCCTCGAAGATTTCACAGATGCGGCCGATATCGGCCTGGGCGCCGGGCGTACGGCCGCGGCCCGGCAGGCGCGCCTGGATGTTCATCGACATGCTGGTGCGCAGCTCGGCAAAGCCGGAATGCATCTCGGCCACGATCGAGCGCGCCAGCGCGCGCGCGGCGACGTCTTGCGGCCACATGTGTTTATCAGGGAATTGCTCGGCCAGGTATTCGGTGATGGCCAGGCTGTCCCATACCGTCATGTCGCCCGACATCAGCACCGGCACCCGGCCCGCGTGCGAATAGCGCGCGATCTGGTTGGCGGTATCGGGCTGGTCGAGCAAGACCTTCACCTCGGTGAACGGGATGCCGAAGGCGACCGCCGCGACCCAGGGCCGCATCGACCATGAAGACACGTTCTTGTTGCCGATGATGAGGGTTAAACCGGGATGACGGGTCGCGTCGAGGGTGCGGGCGAGGATGGGGTCGCGTTCGATGGTCTGCATGGTTTGTCGTTGGCTTTCAGCGTCCGGCGTGGGTGCGGTGGGCGTCGAGGCGGTCGTGCCGCGTGAGATAGTGCGGGGCGACCGATTCGATCGCCGTGAGCTTGATCCCCAGCGCCTCGGCTGTCAAGGCATGGGTGTCGGCGGCCACGACATTATCGACCAGCATCGAGTCGAGGTTGTCGCGGCTGACGACGGGGTCGCCCGGCAGCAGCTCGAACAGCCCCGCCTGCAGGCGTGCCGCCCAGTCGGGCAAGCCGATAACGTGGCGCTCGCGGCCGGCGAAGCGGCCGGCCAGGCGCACCAGCTCGCCCAGCGTATAGACGGCCGGACCACCCAGCTCGATCGTGGCGTTGCGCATATCGGGCCGGGCCAGGGCGATGGAAAAGGCGGCGGCGACATCGCCCACGTACACCGGCTGGAAGCGTGCGCGGCTGGCCGCCAGCGGCACCAGCGGCAAATGGCGCTGCAGGCGCGCAAACACCGTCAGGAAATGGTCGCCGGGACCGAATACCACCGAGGGGCGAAACACCGTGACCGCGACCTGCGGCTGGCTGCGCGCGGCGTTTTCGCCATCGGCCTTGGAACGACCGTACATCGAGGGACTGGCCGAAGGATTGGTCGAATCGACGCCGAGCGCGCTCATGTGCAGGTAGCGCGGCACGCCGGCGTCCGCGCAAGCGGCAGCGATGCGGCGCGGCAGCTCCACGTGCAGGTGGCGAAAGCCCTCGCCATAGGGCCGGCCGTGGCCGCCATGCAGCACGCCGACCAGGTTGATCACGGCGTCGCGCCCGGCCAGCAACTGGCGCAGGGTGGCATCGTCATGGATATTGGCCACGTCGACGTCGACGCCCGGCAGCATGGTCAGTTGCTTGGCGCTTTCGTAGTGGCGCACCGGCACCAGGACGCCCACGCCGTCGTCGGACAGCCGCGCAGCCAGGTGAGCGCCGATGAAGCCGGTGCCGCCGATCAGCACCACGTTCGAGGGCCGCGCGCTCATGTCAGTCCAGTACCGAGGTGAGGCCCTGGCGCGGGCTGATCGTGCCCAGGCGGGCCTTCAGCGATTGCGGCTTGCCTTCGAAGATCGAGGCGTAGTTGGTGGCGTTGGCCATGACGTTGCGCACATAGCCGCGCGTCTCGGTGAACGGAATGGTCTCGACGAAGATCGCGCCTTCCATCGGTGCATCGAGCCGGCCGCGCCAGGTGCGCGAGCGGCCCGGGCCGGCATTGTAGGCGGCCGTGGCCAGCACTTGCGAGCCCTCGAAATTCTCGAGCACCATATTCATGTAGTTGGCGCCGAGCGTGATATTCGTATGCAGGTCGTTGAGCATGGTATGCACGAAGTTATTCAGGCCAATCTTGGCCGCCACCCACTTGCCGGTGGCGGGCATCACCTGCATCAGGCCCGAGGCGCCGACGCCCGAACGGGCGTCGCGGATGAAGCGCGACTCTTGCCGGATGAGGCCATACACCCAGGCTTTATCCAGGCTCAGACCCTGGGCGGTGGGCTTGAGAACCTCGAGATGCGGCGCCGGGAAGCGCTGGTCATAGCTCAGTTCGGTGCGCGTGCGCAGCGAGGTCTCGACCATGCGGTCGAGGTGCTCGTGGCGGCGCGCCAGCTCGGCGGCGGCCAGCAACTGACGTTCAGACAGCCCGCGCAAGCCCCAGTTCCATTCGCGGTTACCTTCCGCGCGCAGGCTCAAACGATAGAACTTCAATGCCCGCTGCAGGCTCGGATTATTGGTCGCCTGGGACAGTTCCGCGGCCGTGATCGGCGCCACCGGCGGCGGCGCCACGATCTGGTTGCCCAGCTCTTCATGGGCCAGCTGGGTATAGAAGGTGGTCTGGGCGGCGATGCCCTGCCACAGCGCGCGCGCTTCTTGCGTGCGGCCTTCGGCCTGCATGGCACGGCCCAGCCAGTAGATCCAGGTCGAATCGGCGCGCAGATTCGGCGGCATCGCCTCGATGGTCGCGCGCACGTCCTTCCAGTCGCCACGGCGCAGCGCCATGCGGGTCTTCCACTGCATCTGGAATTCGGTCAGCGGCGCGCCCTTGGCGCGGTCCCAGTAGCCGTGCGCCTCGGGCGCCAGCGCGATCGAGGCCGCCAGCGCCACATTGGCCCAGCCGATGGCGCGCTCTTCGCTGGTGAGCTGCGGACCGTTCTTTTCCAGGCTGGCGACGGCGATCCTGAGCGTGGTGCGCGCCATGCGGCCGAGCGCCACCAGGTACAGTTCGCGTTCGGCGCGGCTATTGCCGACGCCGCGCGCCAGGGCCACGGCCGGCATGTCGACCGCCTGGGCGACGCGGGTCTCGGGCAGGCCGAGCAGCACGCCGACGCGCCGCGCGGGGCCCGTGGTGTTGTCCAGGCCGGCAATACGCAACTGCCACAGCAGGTCGGCCTGGGAGAACTGGCCATTGCCGGCCAGTTGCGCGATCAGGCCGCTGCAGGCGTCGCCATAGCCGGCCGGGGATTTGAGCAATGCGCGCGCGTCGTCGGCCACCGGCTCGCCGCGCTCGGCGCGCGCCAGCAAGGCATAGCAGCGGATCTGCAGGCTGCCGGACTGGGCCAGCGTACCCGCCTCGCGCTCGAAGGTATTCCATTCGCGCCGCTTGCCCAGTTCGAGCAGCCACTCGGCGCGCAATTGTTCGGCCACGGCCGTGCCGTCGTGGCGGCGCAGCACCTGCAGCACCTCGTCCTGGATGGCATCGCGCAGGCGTGGTTTCAGACGATAATAGTCGACATAGGAGGCCAGCAAGTAACTTGACGGCAGGCGCGACGCGATCGCATTGGTGCGCGCACCGTCGTTCTCGCGCGCCGCTGCCCGCAATAGCAGGAAATTGTCGTCATCGGCGCGGCTGTCGGCCACCAGCGTCGGCCCGCCGGCAGCGGGAACGCCGACCGTGCCGGCGCCGGGAACGGATGGCGCGCCGGCAGGGATCGGCGGCAGCGCCACCTCGGGCGCGGGTGCATCGGGGTCTTCCTGGGCCAGGGCGCCAGTTGGCGGCGCAAAGGACAGAACAAGGGCAATAGCGGTCGGCAACAGGCCGGCTGACAATTTCGATTGAAACATCCACAACTCTCACATTACGCTGCATTGACACCATGACCGGCGATCCAAGAATACCACGCGCCTTTGCGCCCCCGCCAGACACGGCAACAAGCAATGTTCCAGCGCACCAGGGAAAAACCCAGTTGCGTCACTCCCTCAAGGCGCTGCGGCGCGCGATCGATCCGATCACCAAACATGCTTGGGACGACCGCATCGGCGCGCGGGTATTCGCCTGGTGGCAGGCGCATCCCCACGCGACGCTGGGCGTGTATTGGCCACTGGCGGGCGAGCCGGACTTGCGCCCAGCCTACGCGCAATTGGCTCAAGCAGGCGTACGGCTGGCATTGCCGGTGGTGGTCGAGCGCGATGCGGCGCTGGGATTCGCCGAGTGGATACCGGGCGAGCCGACGGTCACGGACCGGCTGGGGGTAGCGGTGCCGAGCGATCTGCGCATGATGGCGCGGCCGCCAGCCTTGCTGGTGCCCTGCCTGGGATTCAATGCAAGGGGATATCGCGTAGGGTATGGAGGCGGTTTTTATGACCGGACGCTGGCACCGGAGCCGAGACCATGTACGGTCGGGATCGCGTATGGATGCCAGCGCGTGGACTTCGCGGGCGATGCACACGACGTGCCGCTTGATCGGGTGATTACCGAGGAATGACGGCCGGGCCCGGACCCGGCCGCCATGGCGTCAGGCACGCAGCCGCTGCCAGATCGCCGTCGTCGGGGCCGCCTGGTTCATGCTGTAGAAATGCAGGCCCGGCGCGCCGCCCGCCAGCAGGCGTTCGCACAAGCCGGTCACGACGTCCAGCCCGAAGGCCTTGATCGAGGCGCTGTCGTCGCCGAAGCTGGCCAGCTTGAGGCGCACCCAGCGCGGGATCTCGGCGCCGCACATCTCCGAGAAACGCATCAGCTGCATATAGTTCGTGATCGGCATGATGCCGGCCACGACCGGCACATCGACGCCCAGCTTGCGCACATTGTCGACGAACTGGAAGTACGCGTCGGCATTGTAGAAATACTGGGTGATGGCGGCATTCGCCCCGGCCCCCACCTTGCGCGCGAAGGCCTGCAAGTCGTCTTGCGGCGAACGTGCCTGCGGGTGCATCTCGGGATAGGCCGCGACCTCGATATGGAACCAGTCGCCGGTTTCCTGGCGAATGAATTCCACCAGCTCGCTGGCATAGCGCAGCTCGCCCGCGCCGCCGTAGCCGCTCGGCAGGTCGCCGCGCAAGGCCACCACGCGCTTGATGCCGCTGTCCTGGTATTGCTTGAGGACGTCGCGGATCGAGTCGCGCGTGGCGCCGATGCACGACAGGTGCGGCGCGGCCTCATGGCCGGCGGCCTGGATCTCGCGCACCGTCGCCAGCGTGCCCTGCTGGGTGCTGCCGCCGGCGCCGAAGGTCACCGAGAAATACTTGGGGTCGAGGTCAGCCAGCTTCGCGCGCGCGATGCGCAGTTTTTCGGCGCCTTCCGGCGTCTTGGGCGGGAAGAACTCGATACTGAAATCAGGAGTTTCCATCTTTGTCGGAAAGAAGCAGGGTAGAAAGCGTCCACGAAATGATGCTGTACAGGATGGCTGCCAGGAAGGCCGACCAGAAGCCCGCTACCTGGAAGCCGTCGACCACATTCGACACCAGCCAGAACAGCAAGGCGTTGATCACCAGGATAAACAGGCCCATCGAGATCAACGTGACGGGCAGGGTCAGGATCACCAGCACGGGACGGATCAGGGTATTGACCAACCCCAGCACCAGCGCCGCGATCAGGGCGGTGCCGATATTGGAAACTTCGACGGAGTGCATCAGGTAAGGCAAGGCCATCAGGGCCGCGGCATTGATCAGCCAGGTAATCAGCAAGCGCATCGGTACAGACTTTCGCGGTACGCGGACGCCGCCTCGTCAGGAACGCGGCATCCGGCTAGTGGATAAGCGAAACGTCCCGAAGGACGTTTCACATGACTACAAGCGGCTATCGATCAGTAACGATAGTGTTCCGGCTTGTACGGGCCTTCCTGGCTCACCGAGATGTAGTTCGCCTGCTCTTCGGTCAGCGTGGTCAGCTGGGCGTTGAGCTTCTTGAGCTGCAGGCGCGCGACTTTCTCGTCCAGTTTCTTCGGCAGCGTGTACACGCCCACCGGATACTGCGCGGTGTTCATGAACAGCTCGATCTGGGCGATGGTCTGGTTCGCGAACGACGAGCTCATCACGTACGACGGGTGGCCGGTGCCGCAACCGAGGTTCACCAGGCGGCCTTCGGCCAGCAGGATGATGCGATGGCCATCCGGGAAGATGACGTGGTCGACTTGCGGCTTGATGTTGTCCCACTCGTACTTCTTGAGCGCGGCGACTTCGATTTCGTTGTCGAAGTGACCGATATTGCAGACGATGGCCTGGTCCTTCATCTTGAGCATGTGCTGCTCGGTGATGACGTGGTAGTTGCCGGTGCAGGTGACAAAAATGTCGCCGTGTTCGGCAGCATAGTCCATGGTCACGACGCGGTAGCCTTCCATCGCCGCCTGCAGTGCGCAGATCGGATCGATCTCGGTGACCCACACCTGCGCCGACAGCGCGCGCATGGCCTGCGCCGAACCCTTGCCCACGTCGCCATAGCCGGCGATGACGGCGATCTTGCCGGCCACCATGACGTCGGTCGCGCGCTTGATGCCGTCGACCAGCGATTCGCGGCAGCCGTACAGGTTGTCGAACTTCGACTTGGTGACCGAGTCGTTGACGTTGATTGCCGGGAAGGCCAGCTTGCCCTCCTGGTGCATCTGGTACAGGCGGTGCACGCCGGTGGTGGTCTCTTCGGTCACGCCCTTGATTTCAGGCAGGCGCTTCGAGTACCACGACGGATCGCGCGCCAGACGGCCCTTGATCGCGTTGAACAGGCAGATTTCTTCTTCCGAGCCTGGCTTGTCGAGCACCGAGATGTCTTTTTCGGCGCGCACACCCAGGTGCAGCAGCAGGGTCGCATCGCCGCCGTCGTCGAGGATCATGTTGGCGTGCTCGCTACCCGGCCATTCGAAGATGCGGTGCGTGTATTCCCAGTACTCGTCCAGGGTTTCGCCCTTGATGGCGAACACCGGCGTACCGACCGAGGCGATGGCCGCGGCGGCGTGGTCTTGCGTCGAGTAGATATTGCACGATGCCCAGCGCACGGTGGCGCCCAGGGCTTCCAGGGTGCGGATCAGGACCGCGGTCTGGATGGTCATGTGCAGCGAACCGGCGATGCGCGCGCCTTTCAGCGGTTGCGTGGCGGCGTATTCTTCGCGGATCGCCATCAGGCCCGGCATCTCGGTTTCGGCGATGCGGATTTCCTTCTCGCCCCAGGCAGCCAGGGAGATGTCGGCGACGATGTAGTCTTGGGAGTCTTTGAGTACGGCGTTCATCACGCCCTCCTTTCAATGTTTAGAAAAAAGTAACGTGAGCGCAGTTGCATTGATATCCGAGCCTGGCAAAGTGGGAACTTTGTCGCAACGCTCCTCGGAACGGGCTAGTTTAGCACGCTTGGTGCCGTGTGGCGATGGGGTGTGCGGCGAACTTGGGTCCCCGGCTGCGCGGGGACGACATCGATCGATGGGTGGGGATCATCGATCAACCGGCTTCGGACACACGGCAGGCACGTCGTTGCCGCCCTCGCCCCACGCCTGGGCAGGGAACCAGGCGCGCCGCGCCGTCCAGGCGACTGCTGGGCGGCGACGGCGCAAGAACGAATTACGCCAGACCCGCGGCGGCGCGCAGTTCGGCCGCCTTGTCGGTGCGTTCCCAGCTGAACTCCGGCTCTTCGCGACCGAAGTGGCCGTAGGCCGCGGTCTTGCAATAGATCGGACGCAGCAGGTCGAGCATCTGCACGATGCCTTTCGGGCGCAGGTCGAAGTGCTCGTTGACCAGAGCCGCGATCTTGTCGTCCGGGATCACACCGGTGCCTTCGGTGTACACGGTGATATTGATCGGACGCGCCACACCGATCGCATAGCTGACCTGCACCTGGCACTGGCGCGCCAGGCCGGCGGCGACGATGTTCTTGGCGACATAGCGTGCGGCGTAGGCGGCCGAACGGTCGACCTTGGATGGATCCTTGCCCGAGAACGCACCGCCGCCGTGCGGGGCGGCGCCGCCGTAGGTGTCGACGATGATCTTGCGGCCGGTCAGGCCGCAATCGCCCTGCGGGCCGCCGATGACGAAGCGGCCGGTCGGGTTGACCAGGAAGCGGGTCTTGTCCAGCCACTCGCGCGGCAGGGTCGGCTTGATGATCTCTTCGATGACGGCTTCTTCGATCTGCGAATGGGTGACGTCCGGGTGGTGCTGGGTGGACAGCACGACGGTGTCGACCGCGACCGGACGGCCATCGACGTAGCGCAGCGTGACCTGCGATTTCGCATCGGGACGCAGCCACGGCAGGCGGCCATCCTTGCGCAGCTGCGACTGGCGCTCGACCAGGCGGTGCGCGTAGTAGATGGCGGCCGGCATGAGTTCTGGCGTTTCGTCGCAGGCATAGCCGAACATCAGGCCCTGGTCGCCCGCGCCCTGGTCGAGATCGATGCCGGCGCCTTCGTCCACGCCCTGCGCGATATCAGGCGACTGCTTGTCGTAGCAGACCATGACGGCGCAGCCTTTATAGTCGATGCCGAAATCGGTATTGTCGTAGCCGATGCGCTTGATGGTGTTGCGCGCGACCTGGATATAGTCGACATTGGCGTGCGTGGTGATCTCGCCGGCCAGCACCACCAGACCGGTGTTGCACAGGGTTTCAGCAGCGACGCGGGCAGCCGGGTCTTGCTCGAGGATGGCGTCGAGGATGGCGTCGGAAATCTGGTCAGCGACCTTGTCCGGGTGGCCTTCGGATACGGATTCGGAAGTGAAGAGGTAGTCGTTCGACATGTAGGCTCCAGTTACTGTTTACATGAATTGCCGCAGCAAACTGTTGCCTGCGACGCTTTAGCGAAATTTGTATTCCGCTTCGCAAGTTGTCTGTTAACTCGGCGGATCCAGCATAAAGTGGTATTTTACGCTTCCTTGGAATTTTGGTGTGGAAACGCACGCGCTGATGCGGACGCGCTTCGACACCCATCAATCGACATGCTAGTAGTAATTTTCCGAATATTATCTTTTTTCCCCTTGCCTTTCCTGCACGCCCTGGGCGCGGCGCTGGGCTGGCTGGTGTATTGGCTGTCGCCGTCGTACAAGCGCCGCCTGCGCGCCAACCTGGCGCAGGCCGGCTATGACGCGCACTGGAAACAGGCCGTGTCCGAGGCCGGCAAGGCCGCGATCGAGCTCGCCTTCGTGTGGTGCGCCAGGCCGGAGCGCGTTGCCAGGCATGCCACGGTAGAGAACTGGGAACTGGTCCAGGAAAAACTCGACGCCGGTCGCGGCATCGTGTTCCTGACGCCACACCTGGGCTGCTTCGAAATGACGGCGCAGCAGATCGCGCTCAAGACCGCGTTGACGGTCATGTATCGTCCGCCGCGCAAGGATGCGCTCAGGCCGCTGGTCGAAGGCGCGCGCGCGCGCCACAACCTGCACCTGGCGCCGGCCAACCTGTCCGGCGTGCGCATCCTGGCCAAGACCCTCAAGAGCGGCCAGCCGATCGGCTTGCTGCCCGACCAGGTGCCGCAGGAAGGCGAAGGCGTGTGGGCGCCCTTCTTCGGCCGCAACGCCTATACGATGACCCTGCCGGCCAAGCTGGCCCAGCTGGGCAAGGCCGACATCCTGCTGGTGTACGCCGAACGCCGTCCGAACGGCGCCGGCTACATCGTGCGCTTCGTGCCGTTTGACGGCGATTTGACAGGCACGGCGGCCGAGCAGGCGGCGGCGATCAACCGCGCGATGGAGCAATTGATTGCGCGCGCGCCGAGCCAGTATTTCTGGAGTTATAACCGCTACAAGCAGCCGGACGGGGTGGCCGGTCCCGACAGCGAGGTGGCGGCATGAGGATCCTGCTTGGTGTCCTGTGGCTGCTGCATTTCCTGCCGCTACCCATCCTGGGTCGCATCGGTGAAGCGATCGGCAGCCTGATGTTCATGATCATGGGCCGGCGCCGCCATATCGCGCTGACCAACCTGCGCCTGACCATGCCCGAACGCGACGAGAAAGAACGGCGCGATATCGCGCACCGCCATTTCCGTGCCTACGCGCGCAGCATCGTCGAACGCTCGATCCTGTGGTGGGCGCCCGAAGAACGCGTGCGCAGCCTGATCCAGGTCGAGCCGGCGGTGCCGCAGGCCGAGATGGAAGCCGGCCCCACGATCCTGCTGTGCCCGCACTTCGTGTGCCTGGATGTGGCCGGCGTGGCCTCGCGCGTGATCCCGGTGTGCAGCATGTACGTGCCGCAAAAGAATGAAGCCTTCGACCGCCTGCTGCGCCATGGCCGCGAGCGCTACGGTCCGGTGCGCCTGGTGACGCGCAAGGAAGGCATCAAGCCGATCCTGCGCGCGCTGCGCGACGGCCTGCCCTACTTCATGCTGCCGGACATGGATTTTGGCGAGAAGGACGCCGAATTCGTGCCCTTCTTCGGCGTGCAGGCGGCCACCCTCACCGCGCTGGGCCGCATTGCCGCGACCACCGGCGCCAAGGTGATCCCGGTGATCGCCACCTACCTGCCGAACTACCAGGGCTGGCGCGTGCGCTTCTATCCTGCGTGGGAAAACTATCCGGGCGACGACATGGTCGAAGCGACCCGCCGCATGAACGCCTTCATCGAAGAGCGCGTGCGCGAGGCGCCCGAGCAGTATTTCTGGACCCACAAGCGCTTCAAGACCCGGCCGCCGGGTGAACCTTCGCTGTATGATTGATTCATGAAACTGAAATTCACCAAGATGCACGGCGCGGGCAACGACTTCGTCGTGATCGACGCCATCAACCAGGCGATCGACGTCGACGCCATGACAGCCGACCAGTGGCAAGGCCTGGCCGATCGCCGTTTCGGCATCGGCGCCGACCAGATCCTGGTCGTCGAACGCCCGCTCGAAGAAGGCGTCGATTTCCGCTACCGCATCTTCAACAACGATGGCAGCGAAGTCGAGCAATGCGGCAACGGCTCGCGCGCTTTCGTCCGCTTCGTGGTCGAGAAAGGCCTGACCCAGGAGCGCAGCATCCGCGTTCAAACCATGTCGGGCATCATCAACCCGCGCCTGGAAGACGATGGCAATATCACGGTAGACATGGGCGAGCCGCGCCTGGACCCGGCCGAGGTGCCGTTCGACAGCGAGGGCTTGAACGGCAGGCCCGAGGGCGAGGACACGCTGTGGCCCTTGCCCGTCGGCGGCGAGGCCGTGCAGATTTCGGTGGTCTCGATGGGCAATCCGCATGCGGTGCAGGTGGTGCACAACGTCGATACGGCGCAGGTGGAACAGACCGGCCCGCTGATCGAGCACCATGTGCGCTTTCCGAAGCGCGTCAATGCCAGCTACCTGCAGGTGGTCGACCGCCAGCATATCCGCCTGCGCGTGCATGAACGCGGCGCCGGCGAGACGCTGGCGTGCGGCACCGGGGCATGCGCGGCGGTGGTGGCCGGGATCCGGCGCGGCCTGCTCGATTCGCCGGTGCGCGTGTCGGCCCGCGGTGGCGAGCTGAGCATCGCCTGGGCGGGAGCGGGCCAGCCGGTCTACCTCAGCGGACCGGCGGTGTCGGTGTTCGAGGGCGAAGTCGAGATCTGATCGGGCCGCGGTCGCATCAAAACGGGCGCAAGCGTGCTAATGCCGTTCAGTTGACTGCACGTCGTCCTCGCGCAGGCGGGGCCACGTTCTGCCCAGGCCGTCAAAAGGCTTGCAGGATTGGTTCCCCGCCTGCGCGGGGACGACGCTTCAGGGCCAACGATAAAATAAGTTTGCTTGACTGAACGGCAGCGGGGCGAAGCGCGCCTCCTTATTTTCTTGATGCGTTCACGCCGCCAGCCCGATATCGGCGCCGCCATCATCATCATTGCCCGGCATCGTCACATTGAGCAGCGTGCGCAGCCGGTACAGGCGCTGCCGGTAATTGCCTTCCGGCCCGGCCGGGCCGCAATCGACCTGTTCGAACTGGCGCACGATGCGGTCGAGCGCCTTGCGCTCATTCTCTGACTCCACCATCACCAGCCGGCGCTTGCTGCGGCCATAGCTGGCGCGGATATCGATCACGAGGCAATGGCCCTGGTCGGCGGCGCCCACGTCGAGCAGCAGCGCCTCGGCGCGCGACAGGTCGAACAGCGCTGCCAGCTCGATGCGGGCGGCCAGCAGTGGGTGCGCCGCCAGCGCGTCGGTGTGGCTGGCCAGCAGCCGGCCGGTATCGGTGTACGGCGCGGTGCTGGCGCGCGGTGCGATCTTGCGCAGCAGTTCCACGGCCTCGGGCGAGTGTTGATGTGCCGCTTTTTGCAGCCAGTACACGGCGCGCACGTCGTTGTTTTCGTTCTCGCGGCGCGCGCGCCAGGCATTGTGGCCGCATTCGAGCTGGGCGTCGCGATATCCCATCTCGGCGGCCCGCTCGAGGTAGCGCTGGGCATCGGCCACATTACGCTGCGAAAATTCGGGCTTGATATAGATACGCGACAGCGCATACCAGGCCTCGGCCAGTCCCTGTTCTCCCGCCAGCGTCAGCCAGCGGATCGCTTTCTTGAAGTTGGCAACCTGTGTGTTCGCCACTCTTGCATTGGTCGGGCAAGCACCATTGGTGCACCGCCTGCCATCGACCCGCATGCGCGCGTGGCGCAGGCCCAGCGCCAGCTGGGCATGGCAGTCGTGTTCGCCCGCGGCGAGTTCCCAGAACACGGCGGGTTCGCCTGGCCGGCAATACGCAGCCGCGGCATCGGCATCCAGCACCTGCAGGCCGCTCACACCGTCGAGCGCCGGATCGAGCAGCCGCGCGCAGCGTGACAGCAGGGTGATTTCGTCCGGCGTGAACCTGCGCATCTCGCCCTGCTCGCCACGCTCGCTCACCAGCGCGCGCGCCTGTGGCAGCGCGCGGCCAAGGTAGTCGTCCCGGCGCTGCGCCGTCCATGCCTCGTCGAGTGCGCCGGACTGCGCCATGCTGGCGCCATGTGCACGGCGCCGTACATCGGGCGCCAGCGGACGCGCCGGCATGCGTTCGCCGGGGTCGGGGGCGTTTGCAGCCAGCGTCGCGGCGCCGGTCGCCAGCCGTGCAACCGGCGGGGTTCGCTTGTCCTGGCGTTGCGACAGCATCCATTGCGCGTGAGGAAAGCCGGCACGCGCCGCGTCCTCGAGCGCCTGCATCGCCTTGGGTGGCGATTGGGGCGCCGGCGCTGCATCGAGCACCAGCTGGGCGAAGACCAGCCCGGCATGCAGGCTGCCGTCGTCATAGGCGCGCTCATACCACTGGGCGACGGCGGCTGCGTTACGCTGGGCCAGTTCAAGTGGAATATGGTTGCCGATCAATTGCCATGCTGATGGACAGTCTTGTCGGGCTGCCCGTTCGAGCCAGTGCAGCGCCGTCGGCAGGCTCTGCGGTAGTCCGGCGCTACCGAACAAATACAGCTTGCCCAGCTCGAGCTGGGCCGCCACCTGCCCGGCGCGGGCGTTGCGAATGATCGCCAGTTCTTCGCGGTTAGCCATCGTTGGATACAGTAAAAAAGTGAATCGGCAACACGTTGCGGCGACGGCTGATGGCCGGTCGGCCCCGTGGCTAGCCGGCCTGGCGAAGCTTGCCAATATACAATGTATTGACAAGGCCTGTCGTCCCCCATGTGTAGTGGCCAAAGTCTAAGCCTCAGCAGCCGGCGATTCGATGCGATTCTGGGCTGAGTTGAGGCGGCACAAAAGAGAGTCAAACGGATGAAACCGTCCCTCCCGGCTATACCTCAATGGCGATCGCTCGAGGCTGCCGCATCCAATAACGTTTCCCATTCGCATTGCGGATGCCGAAACGCCGAATTTGTCCCACACCCGCTGACACGCGTTTCAAAAATACAACAGCACGATTGGAATTATTGGCGATCTACCAAGCACGCCGCTGATAATTGACTAAATAACCAGTCCTGACGTTTTGACACAACCAGGGTGGCGTTTCAACGCGTCCAGTGTCGTCTCGACGCCCTGGATACATGCGTCATCTTGATCCCGGGAACACCATAAAATGAAGAAATTCCTTGTGGCGGTGTCACTGTTTGGCGCTTGTGCCGGTGCGGCCCATGCGCAGGGCTCGGTGCAGATCTACGGCAACCTCGATGCCGGCATCGTCAAGCGCAGTGGCCAGGACGTCAGCATCGGCAAGCGCGCCGCCAACACCCTCGGCTTCCGCGGCGCTGAAGATTTGGGCAATGGTTTCAAGGCCCTATTCCACCTCGAGATGCGCTACGAGCCGGATACCGGCAGCAGCGAGATCGGTCCTGGCGGCAATCAACGCCAGCTGTTCCAGGGCCAGAGCCGGGTCGGCCTGCAGGGCGGCTTCGGCATGCTGCGCATCGGCCGCGGACTGACGCCGTTCCACGAAACCATCGGCAACTTCGAACCTTTCCACGCAATCCCGACCGACGGCGGCTTCTATACCGACCTGAGCGTCGCCGGCTACAGCTCGCAGCCGCTCGACCCGATCGGCGCATCCGGCAACCGCTGGTCGAACGCCGTCTGGTACAACTCGCCGGTCGTCAACGGCTTCCAGTTCAACACCGCCCTGGCGACCAAGGAAAACAATGGCGGCGCCGCCATTATCGGCCGCGGCAGCGCCGGCGCGCCGCAATACCCGGCCGGCGCCGAGGCCTCGGCCAATCCGTTCTCGGTCTCGGCCACCTATAACAACGGGCCGGCCGCACTGATGGCGGCCTACGAACGCAATGCGGTCGCATCGAAGGTCTGGTCGGTCGGCGCCTCGGTCAAGCCGACCCCGGAACTCAAGCTCATGGGCACGTTCACGAGGCTGGATGAAGACCATACCCGCCTGTTCAATACGGATACCAGATCGTGGGTGCTGGGCGCCAACTACACGCTAGGTCCCGGCAAATTCCTGGCGGGGTATGGTCAGAAGGACACCGACGGCCTGGAAAAGGTGAAGCAATTATCGCTAGGCTATGAATACAGCTTGTCCAAGCGCACCTATCTGTATATCGATGTCTCTCGCAAAAAGGGGCTGCCGACCAATCCGGCCAGCATGAACCAGTACGACATCGGCATCAACCACACCTTCTGACGAGTCTCACCAAAGCAGGATCCGCCTACTACCCATCCTGCATGGGGCGTCATGCAAGCCACGACTACAGTCCTTGATATTGCTCATCGATGTAGTGTTTTCACAACGCCAGCTTCTCCTTGGCGTGTTCGCGAACGAGCGTTCTGTACAGTGCGCCACGGCAATGGCATATTGTGCTGCGAGCGCATGCATCGCAACAAGAACATAATGGAGACACGATGAAGAAAAGCCTGATCGCCGCCCTGCTCGGCGCTACGTTTGCCTGCTCCGCCCTGGCTCAGACCAGTGTCCAGATCTACGGTATCGCCGATGCCGGCGTGATGTGGCAAAAAGGTGGACCAACCAAGATCTACAGTGGCGGCGCCGATGGCTCCCGCCTTGGCATCCGGGGTAGCGAAGACCTGGGCAACGGCTACAAGGCCATCTTCAATCTCGAAGCCCGGGTCGAACTCGACAACGGCTCGCAGCAGCCGGCCCTGATGAACGACAATCCCGGCCGCTACCTGCTGCGCGGCATGAACCAGATTCCGCAAGCCATCCGCGACCGCCTGCAAGAAGCCATCCAGCCGCCAGGCGCGCCGGCCGTCAACCAGGAAAAAGCCCTGTTCGACCGCACCGCGATGGTCGGCCTGATCACCCCGATCGGCGCAGTCATGCTGGGTCGCATGTACACCCCGGGCTACGAGGTGTTCAACATGGCCGACGCCTTCGAATCGGGCACCGCCGGCACCTGGGGCCACGTCACCGGCGGCACCGCCGGCTTCACCGCGCTGGGCGCCGACATCCGTTCGCAGGAAGCGATCCAGTACCGTATCGCCCTGCCCAACGGCCTGGGCGGCTCGGTCATGTATGGCGCGCGCAATTCCGGCTACCTGGGCCGCTACAAGAAATTCCGCGCCGGCGCCATCACCTACAAGGCCAATGGCTTCGACGTCGGCATCGGCTATAACCACGGTTACGACATGCAGAACCGTCCCAGCTTGCGCACCCTGACGGTCGGCGGTTCCTATACCCTGGGTGACAGCTGGAAATTCTTTGCCGGCTTCCACAGCCAGCGCAACCAGAATTCGGCGCTGCTGCCCGATTACCTGGGCGGCTGGAACCAGGCCGTGCTGCCTGCGCTGATCGCGCAAGGCGTGCCCCAGGGCACCCGGGATGCCCTGCTCGGCATTTTCCAGACCAATATCAGGGCCAACACCCAGCAGGACGCCAACAGCTACCAGGTCGGCGCGCACTACAAGATCGGCAACGGCCGCTTCGTCGCCTCGTACGCGCACCAGAACGACCGCACCGCGTCCAACAGCGACGCCAACCTGTACGCGGTGGGCTACAACTACTACCTGTCCAAGCGTACCGACCTGTACACGGCGCTGGCCTTCATCAAGAACGACAACGAGGCGCAGTATTCGCCGGGCACCTCGGGCAACCCGGGCGGCTTCACCGAAACGCCGGGCGCCGACGGCCGCGCCTTGCAGCTGGGTATCCGCCACCGCTTCTGAGCGCTTCCCGCTCACCCCGAAGACGCCTGCGGGCGTCTTTTTTTTGTCATCGCTTAAAACTTCGGCACCATTCCCGTGTCGGGTAAAATGGTTCGATTCATTCCAATAGCCAATTCTCCATGAGCATCGCACCGCTGGACGCCAACACTGTCGCGCAATACCTGATCGACCACCCGCAATTCTTCCAGGAGCACGCCGGCCTGCTGGGCGAGGTGAAACTGTCGAGCCCTCTCACCGGCCGCGCCGTATCGCTGCAAGAGCGGCAGATGGAAGTGATGCGCGATAAATTCCGCGCGCTCGAACTGCGCCTGTCGGACCTGTCGCGTCGCGCCGAGGAAAACGCCGGTATCGCCAACCGCTTCCACGCCTGGACCCAGGCCCTGCTGGTATCCAAGGGCGGGGCAGCAATGGCGCGCGACCTGGCCGACGGCCTGCGCACCCATTTCATCGTGCCGCAAGTCACCCTGCGCCTGTGGAATGTGGCGCCAGAATTCGCCGGCGAATGGTTCACGCAGGGCGTGTCGGACGATGCGCGCATCTTCGCCAACAGCCTGCGCGCGCCATATTGCGGCCCAAACAATGATTTCGAAGCCGTGCGCTGGCTGGAAGACGCGGAATCGATCCGCTCGACCGTGATGCTGCCGCTGGGCCAGCCGGGCCAGAGCTTCGGCCTGCTGGTGCTGGGTTCGCCCGATCCGGCGCGCTTCACGACTTCGATGTCGACCGACTTCCTGGTCCACATCGCCGCCACCTCGACCACCGCGCTGACGCCGCTGCGCGCCTGAGCCCACGGCCATGGAAACGCCCGCGCGCGACGCCAAGCCCGCTCCCGGCCGGGATTGGGCAGCGCGCTACCTGGCCGAGCTGAGCACCCAACGCCAGCTGTCGCCGCACACGGTCGAGGCCTACCGCCGTGACCTGGCCGAGCTCGCCGAGCTGGCCAAGTTGGCCAACCCCGATGACTGGACCCGCCTGACCCATGTCGATATCCGCCGCTACGCCGCGAAGCTGCATGCCGGCGGCCAGTCGGCGCGCACGATCGCGCGCAAGCTGTCCGGCTGGCGCGGCTTTTATGCCTGGCTGTCGAACCAGACCTTGCTCGCCGCCAACCCGGTGGATGGCGTGCACGCCCCGAAGCGTCCCCGCAGCCTGCCCAAGGCGCTGGCTGTCGACGATGCCGTGCAATTGATGGAAGCGAACACGCGAGGTCACGCCGAACCCTTCGAACTGTGCAACCGCGCCATGTTCGAGCTGCTCTATTCGAGCGGGCTGCGGGTATCGGAATTGTCCGGGCTGGACGTCGCCTGGCAAGATGCGCGCGCCGGCCAGCCGGCCTCGCTCGGCTGGCTGGACCTGCAGGCTGGCGAAGTGGTGGTCACCGGAAAGGGCAACAAGATGCGCCGGGTGCCGGTGGGCGGGCCGGCGCGCGAGGCGCTGGCGGCCTGGCTGGCGGTGCGTCCCGCCGCGCGCGACGGCAGCGCCTCCCTGTTCCTGTCGGCGCGCGATACCCGCATCTCGCCGCGCGTCGTACAGAGCCGGCTCAAGCAGCACGCGCTGCGCGCCGGCACCCCGGTCCACGTGCACCCGCACGTGCTGCGCCACTCCTTCGCCTCGCACCTGCTGCAATCGTCGGGCGACTTGCGCGCGGTGCAGGAATTGCTCGGCCACGCCAGCATTACGTCGACCCAGATCTACACGGCGCTGGACTTCCAGCACTTGTCGAAGGTGTATGACGCGGCGCATCCGCGCGCCAAGGCCAAGTAAGCGCACACGTTTACAGCAAACCGAGCAACACAGCCCTGACCACGGCGGCCGTCTTGTTCGCGGCGCCCAGCTTGACCAGTGCATTGGCGACGTGAAAATTCACGGTACGCTCGGACAGGTCGAGGATCGCCGCTGCCTCGCTGGAAGTCTTGCCATCGGCCATCCAGCGCAACACTTCGGTTTCGCGTGCGCTGAGCACCGGTGCCGGGCAATCCCGGCGCTGCATCCGGGACAAGCCCTAGTGCGCCGCATGCGCCAGCCACGACATGGTGGCTTCGCTGCGGCGCAGCTCGGACTCGGACAGTGGCTCATGCGAGCGCGCCAATGTCAACAGCCCGGCCGCGCCATCGGGCGTGCGCGACGCTTGGGCCCACCCGACCTGCAATCCATAAGCGCGCGCATCTTCCCACAGAGGCCGTGCGCCGGCAAAAAGCGACTCGCTCCATGCCAGCGGCAATAGTGAAGTCATGCCGTGCTTGACCGTTGGATCGTTTTCAAGATAGCCCTGCTGTGCGTAGCGGGCTTGCCATTCGGCCGGATAATTATTGACCATGAAGGTCGCAAGCTGCGTCAATGGCAGCGGCATGCGCATGCCATAGGCACAGTAATCGAACCCGAGTTCGCGCGCAGCCGCGCTTAGAACGCGGAAGAGGCCGGCGGCATCAGCCGCCGCCTCCATCGCTTCCAGATGGCGGCCGCGCCAGTCGGTCACCGTGTCGTTCACCGCACCACCTTTTTTCGCGCCACCATTGACCCGACTGACATAATTGACAGTATCGTCATATTGCCTGGCTTCATAGAATATTGCCTCCGACCTGATTGTCCCTGTAGCGGGACAAGATGACAACAACTATCACGGAGTGTCCATGTTCCACCGTCTGTCCCTGGCTGTCGGCGCGGCCGTGCTTGCCCTCACCGCCTCTTGCAATCTGCAGATTGCCTCTGCTTCGCCCACGACAAGCGCCCAGGGGCACAGCCCTGCACTGCTGCGGGTAGGCGACCACAATATGCACGTGTCGACGGTCGGTTCCGGCCGATACACCGTGATTTTCGAGTCAGGCTTCGGGCGCGACTTGAATGTGTGGCGCAAGGTCGCGCCGGAAGTAGCGAAGTCGCACAAGGTGATGACATATTCCCGCACCGGGCACGGCGCCTCGGAAGCGCGTCCCGGCGTGCCGACCCTGGCCAGCCGCACCGACGAGTTGGAGCAATTAATCGCAGCAGCAGGCCTCACGCCTCCCTTCATCCTTGTCGGTCATTCCTACGGCGGCTTCCTGATCCGCAGCTATGCGGCGCGCCATCCGCAGCACGTGGCGGGCATGGTCTTCGTCGATCCCAGCGACGAGCACCAGAACGTGGAATTACGCAAGCTCAACCCGGCCGGGGTCGACAGCGATACCCGCCTGCTCACGCAATTCATGCCGTCCAAGCTCCAGCCTGAACTAAACCAGGTGCAGGCCATCCTCGACCGCGGCAAGCTGGACCTGGCCGGACCGCTGCCGGACGTGCCGGTGGCGGTATTGACCTCGAGCCAGCGGCGCGAAAAGCCGGAGTTGTTCCTGGAGACGCCAGCCGCGGTCGAGGTCTGGCGCGACCTGCATGCCCGTTTTTTGCGCGGGTTCAGGAACGGCGTGCATGTGGTGACGCCGCATAGCGGCCACAATATTCACCAGGAACAGCCGCAACTCGTGATTGATGCTGTCGAACAAGTGATTGCGGCGGCGGAGACCACCCGTGCCGCGCGCGAGAAAGAACCGGCCGGCAAAAAATAAGTTCGTGGCGCAAGGATGGCGCACCGGCGCAGGCGCCATCCAGGCCTGACTGCCCAATAGTTGGTTTGAACTCGATCAACACCGAACACGCTTGATGGTGAGCTTGCAAGAATTGCGGCATAATCCCCCGGTTCTTTTGTCCAACCTTGACCACCAACACGAGTAGCGAACCAATGGACCTGATCCCCAGCACCATCCTGACCGGCTTCCTCGGCGCGGGCAAGACGACCCTGCTCAACCGCATCCTGCAAGAAGAGCACGGCATGCGCATCGCCGTCATCGAGAACGAATTCGGCCAGGAGAATATTGACAACGAAATCCTGGTGCAGGATTCAAGCGAGCAGATCGTCGAGATGAACAACGGCTGCATCTGCTGCACCGTGCGCGGCGACCTGATCGTGGCCCTGAACAACCTGGCGCAAAAACGCGCCGCCGGCGAGATCCAGTTCGACCGCGTGGTGATCGAAACCACCGGCCTGGCCAATCCGGGCCCGGTCGCCCAGACCTTCTTCGTCGACGAAGAAGTAGGCGCCAACTACCTGCTCGACGCCGTGGTGACCGTGGTCGATGCGCGGCACGCGATGGACCAGCTGACCCAGAACGAGGAAGCCCAGCGCCAGGTCGGTTTCGCCGACAAGATCCTGCTGTCCAAGACCGACCTGGTCGACGCCGCCGCCGTCGAGACGCTCAAGGCCCGCCTGCACCGCATCAATCCGCGTGCGCCGATCACCACCAGCGACTTCGGCCGGGCGCCGATTTCCGACGTGCTCGACCTGCGCGGCTTTAACTTGAACGACAAGCTGGAACTGGATCCGGATTTCCTGAAAGTCGAGGAAGACCATGGTCACGACCATGATCATGATCATTCCGGCCACGACCATGCGCCCGGCGAAGCCTGCAACCACGACCATCACCACGGCCACCATACCGACGACATCGCCGCCTTCGTGTTCAAGAGCGAGCGCGCGTTCGATCCCGAGCGCCTCGAACAATTCCTCGGCAGCCTGGTGCAGGTCTTCGGCCCGCAAATGCTGCGCTATAAAGGCGTGCTGCGGATGGAAGGCGTGGACCGCAAGGTCGTATTCCAGGGCGTGCACCAGATCATGGGGAGCGACGTCGGTCCAAAGTGGGGTGACAGCGAAACACCGGCGACCAAGATGGTCTTTATTGGTAAAAATTTACCAAAAGACGTATTTATCCGCGGACTTGAACAATGTTTGGTATAAACTACATCGGTTTGGCCGGCCTGTCCAAGGCCGCATGACGACCGCTGCGACAGTTTGTCGCAGCTGACTCGCCGGACGGACCGGTGCGCTATATACTAGCCGCCAGCCTGCTGTAGCGAACTGTCCTTGCTGCAAATGCGGCGCGGCCAGAGATGGGATGGCGCCAGGTCGCCATCAAGGAAGCTTGCCTCACACACACACCATTATCGGTGTAATGTTGGCAAGCTGATAAAATGAAAACCTCTGTCGTATCGAAGGCATCATGACTAAAACAACGAAACCGAATACCGCCCAGCCCGAAGAACGCCTCCTGACGGAAGAAGAGATTCGGGCGATGAGCGATGACGACTACATGAATCCGGCCCAGCTCGCGTTCTTCAAGAACCGCCTGCAGGAACTCGAGAAGGAACTGCTGAAGAACGCCGGCGAAACCACGGAACACCTGCGCGAAACCGTCCTGGTTCCCGACCCGGCCGACCGGGCGACGATCGAGGAAGAGCATGCGCTGGAACTGCGTACGCGCGACCGCGAACGCAAGCTGCTCAAGAAGGTCCAGCAGTCGATCCAGTCGATCGACGGCGGCGAATACGGCTGGTGCGAAGAAACCGGCGAACCGATCGGCATTCCGCGCCTGATCGCCCGCCCGACCGCCACGCTGTCGCTGGAAGCCCAGCAGCGTCGTGAGCTGAAGCAAAAACTGTACGGCGACTGATTTATCGCCGCACTCACCGAAAAAAGCATGCGCCCCGTCGCATGCTTTTTTTGTTTGCGCGTCCGTTGCCCCCGGGGTCGCGCACGGTTCAGCCGCCATGCATACCGGCTCGTTTCCGTTCGGATACACTAACCCCGACAGCGTGCGCACAGCATGCATGACGAAGGCTCGTGCTAAGGTCTGGCACGGCTGGCCTAACTGACAATGGTGAGCATGGGGCTTTTCTCCTTCCTGAAGAGAAAGAACGACGTGGTGGACGGCCGCAACTGGCCGCCGCCCGAGTCACGCCTGCGCGGCGAGCCCTCGCGCCTGGACACCGAAGCCGAACGCGAGCGCCAGCGCGAGATCGCACGCGCCACCGCCGCCAAGATCGACGAGATCGAGCTCGAATTCGCGTCCGACATGTTCAACGACGAACCCGCCTGGGGCAGCGGCGCCAGGCGCCCGGCCGGCAGCATCGCGCACGACACCGAGATCCCCGGCCAGGCCGCGGCGCCGGCCAGTGCGCCGGCGGTCGAGGAAAGCGCCATCCTGTACGCCAACGGTCAATCCGACGCCGCCGAGCACTTGCTGCGCGTGTCGCTGACGACCCTGGGCCGCCATGAGCGCCTGCCGTGGTGGATGCTGTTCGACCTGTACCAGGCCGACGGCCGCGAAGAAGCCTTCGAAAGCGTGGCCATCGACTACGCCAGCCATTTCGAGACCTCGCCGCCGGCCTGGAAGCCGCTGCCGGCCGCGTTGGATGCCAGCCGTGCCGGTTCCCACGCCGGCCTGGCCACTGCCGAGGCCTTCGGCCCCTTGATCGATGCCACCGTGGCCGCACGCCTGACGCGGGTGCTGGCAGCGACGGCGCCGGTCGTGCGCCTGGATTTTGGCCGGGTGACGGCGATCGATGCCGACGGCGCCGCCTGCCTGCTGGCGGCGCTGCAAGGCCTGCGCCTTCGAAGCGGCCGCGAACTGGTGCTGGCCGGCGCCGATACCCTGCTGGCGACCTTGCGCCCGATGCTGGTCATCGGCCGGCGCGACGCCAGCCCGGCGCCCTGGCTGCTGCTGCTCGAGCTGCTGCTGTTGACCAATCACGAGAAACAGTTCGAAGAAGCGGCGATGGATTACTGCGTCACCTACGAGGTATCGCCCCCCTCCTTCGACACCCCGCTGCGCGTCTCCACCGCGGCGCCGGCGCCGAGTCATGGCGACCGCTTCATGCTGCCGGCGCTCGTGAGCGGCCCGGACGGTGGCCTGTTGGCGACCATCGATGCTTACGCACAAGAACGCGAAACGCTGGTGCTGGATTGCTCGCGGTTGGCGCGCATCGACTATGCCGGCGCTGGCAGCCTGCTGGCGCGGCTCGACGCGCATGGCGCCGCCGGACGCGCGGTCGAGCTGCGCGAGCTGAACCACCTCGTCGCTACGCTGCTACGCCTGCTCGGCGTCGGCGATGCCGTGCGGCTTTACCCGCACCGTTATTAGCTCGCCAGTTTCCTACAGCCAGCCGAAGGCCAGCAACAGCAGCAAGGTCACGACCAGCGAGACCAGGATCGACCCAAGGCAGCCGAGCTTGTTGGAGAAGAAGAAAAACATCGTTGACGTTCCAGTACATGACGTACCGACAGCGTACAGAGCGCCGCCCGCGCCAGGCGCACACTTGGCCGTTGGCATTTAAGGCAGAGCTAATCTTGCAATCCCGCGCACAATCCCCACCTGCGGTTGGCTAGAACATCACGAGGTCAAAATGGAACAATTTCACGGTACAACCATCGTCAGTGTGCGGCGCGGCAACCAGGTTGCGCTGGGTGGCGATGGCCAGGTCACGCTGGGCAATGTCGTCATGAAGGGCTCGGCGCGCAAGGTGCGCAAGCTGTACCAGGGCAAGGTCCTGTGCGGATTCGCCGGCGGTACCGCCGATGCCTTTACGCTGCTGGACCGCTTCGAAGGAAAACTGGAAAAACACCAGGGCAACCTGCTGCGCGCCTCGGTCGAGCTGGCCAAGGACTGGCGCACCGACCGCGTGCTGCGCCGCCTGGAAGCGATGCTGCTGGTGGCCGACCGCGAGTCGACCCTGATCATCACCGGCAACGGCGACGTGCTGGAACCGGAAGACGGTATCGGCGCCATCGGTTCGGGCGGCATCTACGCCCAGTCGGCCGCCAAGGCACTGTATGAAAATACGGACATGCCGCCCGCCGAAGTCGTCAAGAAGGCGCTCACCATCGCCGGCGAACTGTGTATCTACACGAATATGTCCCACATCATCGAGACTCTGGATTGATATGAGCAGCTTCATGAACATGACCCCACCCGAAATCGTTTCCGAACTCGACAAGCATGTGGTCGGCCAGGGTAAGGCCAAGAAGGCCGTCGCCATCGCCCTGCGCAACCGCTGGCGGCGCCAGCAGGTCGAAGAGACGCTGCGCCACGAGATCACGCCCAAGAACATCCTCATGATCGGCCCGACCGGCGTCGGCAAGACCGAGATCGCGCGGCGCCTGGCCAAGCTGGCCGATGCGCCTTTCATCAAGATCGAGGCGACCAAGTTCACCGAGGTCGGCTATGTTGGCCGCGACGTCGACACCATCATCCGCGACCTGATCGATATCGGCGTCAAGAAGACCCGCGCCAGCGAGGCGAAGAAGGTGCGCCAGCGCGCCGAGGACGCGGCCGAAGACCGGATCATCGATATCCTGGTGCCGCCGGCGCGCGACTTCGGTTTCAACACCAGCAGCGGCAATACCGATTCGAAGGAAGGCGAAGCCACGCGCCAGACCTTCCGCAAGCGCCTGCGCGAAGGCGCGCTCGATGACCGCGAGGTCGAGATCGAAGTAGCGGACGCCGCCCCGCAGATGGAAATCATGGCGCCGCCGGGCATGGAAGAAATGACCGAGCAGATCAAGTCGATGTTCGCAGGCGTCGGCAATGCGCGCAAGAAGCCGCGCAAGCTCAAGATCAAGGACGCGATGAAGCTCTTGATCGATGAAGAAGCGGGCAAGCTGCTCAACGAAGACGAACTGAAGCAGAAGGCGATCGCCAACGTCGAGCAGAACGGCATCGTGTTCCTGGACGAGATCGACAAGATCGCGACCCGTTCCGAACACGGCGGCGCCGACGTCTCGCGCGCCGGCGTGCAGCGCGACCTGCTGCCGCTGGTCGAGGGCACGACGGTGAACACCAAGTACGGCATGATCAAGACCGACCACATCCTGTTCATCGCCTCGGGCGCGTTCCACTTGTCGAAACCATCGGACCTGATTCCGGAACTGCAGGGCCGCTTCCCGATCCGCGTCGAACTCGAATCGCTGTCGATCGACGATTTCAAGAGCATCCTGACCTCGACCCACGCCAGCCTGACCAAGCAGTACGAGGCGCTGCTGGCGACCGAGGGCGTCAAGATCGAGTTCGTGGACGAAGGCATCTACCGCCTGGCCGAGATCGCGTTCTCGGTCAACGAGCGCACCGAGAACATCGGCGCGCGCCGCCTGTACACGGTGATGGAGAAGCTCCTCGAAGAGATCTCGTTCAGCGCCGGCTCCGAGAAAGACCAGGTGGTGCGGATCGACGCGGCCTATGTCAACGAACGGCTCGACGCGCTGGCGGTCAACGAAGACCTGTCGCGCTACGTGTTGTAACTACCATCCCGACGGAGGCCCGCATGGCGAACAAGGCATTGGCGACACGGCAGAAGATGCGGCTGCGGGTCGAGCCGTCGCAGCAGTTCGGCAAGCCGCGCAATCCCATCGCCGCGCTGGCCAAGGCGCGCGCGGCCGGGCCGCATGCCAAGCCGCTGTCGAGCGAGCGGCATGAGGCCAAGCGGGCGCTCAAGCACGCCAGGCTGGTGCCGGACGAGGATGATTGAGCCGTCAGCGTTCTGAAATTTTCTCCTTCGCGGGCACTTCGGTGCCCGCTTTTTTCGTCTGTCGGCGTGGCATGCCGTTCGTCGCACGCATCTTGTCCACATCACCATTCGACGGTAGAGTCAGTCGTCGTCAACCATCACGGAACCCATGAGCTCACCCGACCTGATCCTCGACGTCCTGCGCGCCCGGCTGCGCGCGGCCGGCATCACCTACAAGCTGCTGGCCGAACGCATCGGCGTGAGCGAATCGAGCGTGAAGCGCATGTTCGGGCAAAAGGACATGGCGCTCTCTCGGCTGGCCGAGATCTGCCAGGCGACCAATATTCCGCTGGAAGAACTGCTGCGCGGCGCCCTCGACAACCGGCCCCGGCTCGACGCGCTGAGCCTGCCGCAGGAGCGCTCGCTGGTGGCCAATCCGCGCCTGCTGCTGATGGCGATCTGCTGCCTCGGCCACTGGAACGTGGAGCAAGTGATCGATACCTATCAACTGGGCGAAGCCGAATGCATCACCCTGCTCGCCGAACTCGACCGGTTGGGACTGATCGAACTCAAGCCGCTGAACCGGTATCAGCTACGGGTCTCGAACGCGTTCCGCTGGCTGCCGGATGGCCCGGTGCAGCAGTTCTTCCGCGCGCATGTGGTGGAAGATTATTTCGCAGGCCGCTTCGATGGCGCGGGCGAGGCGCTGATGTGCTTGCCGGCCCGGTTGTCTCCCGCCAGCGCACAAGAGCTGTCGCTCAAGATCGAGCAGTTGGCGGCCGAACTGGCGCGGCTGCACCTGAATGACCGGCGCCTGCCGGCCGGCGAGCGAGACGGTTATACCTTGCTGCTGGGGTTCAGGTCGTGGGAATTCGCCGCCTTCACGGCGCTGCGGCGATGAAGCGGCTGCCAGCCGCGATGCGCTCGGCTGCGGCGTGGCGGCGCGGCGGCGAAATTATTGGGTGATTGGCTGCTCGGTCTGGTTGACCGGCACCACGTTCTGCGGCATTTGCGGTTGATTGGTTTGCGGCTGGTTCATGACGCCAGGTGGCGGTACGTTCGGATCGGTTTGCGGATCCATCTGCGGTTCGGCCACCACCTGCGCATTCTCTGGCGTGGTCGGCACGCCCTGCGGACCGCCCCCCGGCGGTGGCCGGCTCTGCATCGCGGGCGGCACGCTGACCACGCCCGGCGCGCTCTGCGGTTCCATCGGCGGCGGCGCTCCCATCGGTTGCTGCATCTGCTGCGGCAGCATGCGCGGCTCGGGCGGCATGATCGCTGTCGACTGGCCGGCATCGGGCGCCAGTTCCACCCGCTTCATCACGCCGCCATCCGACAACATTACATAGCGCCGGTGCACTTCGGTCACGGTTACGCCGGGCGCGATCTCGCGACCGATACGCACGGCCTTCGGTGGCTGGCCGTCGGCCACCAGGATCACCGCGCTGTCGGCCCCGGCCGACACCACGCCGGTGAGCTGGAAATTGGAAATCACGGCGGTTGGCTGGCCGCCGAACAGGCTCGCGGCAGCCTCGGGGTTGGGTGGCGGCTGGGTTGCCACCGGCGCGGCCGCCAGCGGCCGCTGCTCTGGCTTGTACAGCTGCAGCACCCAGTAGGCGATCGACGCCGCCAGCAGGATCAGGGCAAGCAGGCTGATGAGAAGAGGCAAACGCTTGTTCATATTATTTAGTGCCATTGTTTTACTGCACCAGCTGGTTGATTTCGATGATCGGCATCAGCACCGCCAGCACGATCAGCAGCACCACCAGGCCCATGGCCAGGATCAGCACCGGCTCGAGCAGGCCGGCGATGGTCAGCGTGCGGCGCTCGAGGTCGGCTTGCTGCGAATTGGCGGCGCGCTCGAGCATGGCCGGCAGTTCGCCGGTGATCTCGCCGGCCCGGATCATGTGCACCAGCATCGGCGGGAAATGTTTTTGCGCCGAGAGCGCGCGCGCCAGGCTCACGCCTTCGCGCACGCTGCCCGTGGCCTGCTCGACCAGCTCGCGCATTGCCACGTTGGACAGGGTCTCGCGGCTGGTGTCGAGCGCGCGCAGGATCGGCACGCCGGAACCGGTGGTGATCGCCAGCGTGCTGGCGAAGCGCGCCGTGTTGAGGCTACGCTCGAACTTGCCGTACACCGGGGCGGTCAGGAGCCAGGTATGCCAGCGCCGCTTGAGGTCGGGATTGCGCAGCGCACGCCGCCACAGCCAGAAGGCGCCGGCGATCAGGATCGCGCAATAGATGCCGTAGGCGCGCACGAAGTCGGACACGGCCAGCATGACAATGGTAAGGAACGGCAACTTCTGCTTGGTGTTGGCAAATACCGAGACGATCTGCGGCACCACATAGGTGAGCAGGAAGATCACGATCGCGAACGCGACCACGGTCACGATCGCCGGATAGGTGAACGCCAGGCGCACTTTTTGCACCAGGGCGTTGCGGCGCTCGATGTAGTCGGCCAGGCGCGACAGCACACGCGACAACTGCCCGATCTGCTCGCCCGAAGCGACCAGCGCGCGGTAGATCTCGGCGAAGTCGCGCGGATGGTGGGCCAGCGCCGTCGAGAACGGCGAGCCGCCGATGACTTCGGAGCGGATCGACGCGATCAGGTCGCGCATATAGGCGCGCTCGGCCTGCTCGAGCAGTGCCGTGAATGCTTGCTCGAGCGGCAGGCCGGCTTCGAGCAGGCTGGCCAGCTGGCGCGTGAACAGCGCCAGCTCGTTCTGCGACAGGCGCTCGCCGAGGCCGCGCGCGCGGGTGGCGCCGGAAGCGTCGACCTGGGCCGCGATGGCCTCGACCGAGAGCGGCGTGAGGCCTTGCGTGCGCAGGTCGGCGCGCGCAGCGCGCGGACTATCGGCGTTGACCACGCCCTTGCGGGTGGCGCCGCCGGCGTCGACGGCCTCGTATCGGAATGCCGGCATCAGTCAGGTCCCATCCTTGCAGTTCCCATCGCTAGTCCTTCGTCACGCGCACGAGCTCGGCGCGTGTGGTGGTGCCGTCCGCCAGCCAGCGTTCGCCGTCGTCGCGCATGGTCTTCATGCCGGTTGCCAGCGCCGCATCGCGGATCTCGGCTTCGGAAGCGCGGTTGTGGATCTGGGAGCGGATCTGCTCGGTGGTCTCGAGCAGCTCGTAGACACCGACCCGGCCGTGGTAACCGGTATGGCCGCAGCGCTCGCAGCCGACCGCGTGCCAGGTGGAGCCGTCGAAGGTCTTGCACTGCGAACAGAGTTTGCGCACGAGGCGCTGGGCCATCACGCCCAGCAGCGACGAGGACAGCAGGAACGGCTCGATCCCCATGTCCAGCAGGCGGGTAACGGCCGAGGCGGCGTCGTTCGTGTGCAGGGTTGCCAGCACCAGGTGGCCCGTGAGCGATGCCTGTACGGCGATCTGCGCCGTTTCGAGGTCGCGGATCTCGCCGATCATGATGACATCCGGGTCCTGGCGCAGGATCGCGCGCAGGGCCTTGGCGAAGGTCATGTCGATGCGGGCATTGACTTGCGTCTGGCCCACACCATTCAGGTCATATTCGATCGGGTCTTCCACCGTCATGATATTGGTGGTGGACGCGTTCAGGCGCGACAGCGCCGCGTACAAGGTGGTGGTCTTGCCGGAACCGGTCGGCCCGGTCACCAGCACGATGCCGTGCGGCTGGTTGATCAGGCGGTCGAACTGCGGCAGCATGGCCTCGGCCATGCCCAGGTGCGACAGGTCGAGGCGCCCGGCTTCTTTGTCGAGCAGGCGCAGCACGGCGCGTTCGCCGTGGCCGGTCGGCAGGGTCGAGACGCGCACGTCGACCGGCTTGCCGCCGACGCGCAGGGTGATGCGGCCGTCTTGCGGCAGGCGTTTCTCGGCGATGTCGAGCTGCGACATGATCTTGATACGCGAAATCAGCGAGGCGTGGATCGCCTTTTTTGGCCGCACGATGTCGCGCAGCGCGCCGTCGATACGGAAGCGCACGACCGAGGTCTGCTCGAACGGTTCGATGTGGATGTCGGATGCGCCTTCGCGCAGCGATTGCGTCAGCAGCGCATTGATCATGCGGATCACCGGCGCATCGTCGGACGACTCCAGCAAATCTTCGATGGCGGGCACGTCTTGCAGGAGCTTGGTCAGGTCGAGATCGGCGTCGAATTCGTCGACCACCTGCGACGCATCGCCGCCGCCGCCCGCGTAGGCGCTGGCGATGGCCGCGTCGAGCTCGTCGCGGTCGAGGCGGCGCAGCTGGATGCGGCCGAAGCGGCGCGACACTTCGGCGATGGCGGCAGGTGCCGTGGCGCTGGAGACCAGCACTTCGACGCTCTGGCCCGGCTCGCCATTGCCGCGCGCCAGCACGCCGTGGTCGCGGGCGAAGGCGTAGGGCAGCAGATTGTTCATGATGTCGTGCTCACTGTCGATTCAAGCTCGGGGTCGGTTGGGTCACCGGACGGAATTGCGAGGCCGGATCGGGGGTCGGTCCTGACTCAGACACGCCCGTCCCCGGCGCCGTTCCCCGTGGTGCACCCTGCGGCGTACCCAGGGTGCCCTGGTGGCGTGATGCGGCGCCATCGTTGGATGCGCCCGGCGCCGCGTTCGGCGCTGGCGGGCGCTGGGGCGGCACGGTCGCCATGCCGCCACCGGCCGGCGGCTGGCCATCAACCAGCGGCGGCAGTTGCGGTGCCCCCAGGTCGCGCAGCAACGCCGACGATTCGGGCTGGGACGCGGCGCCGGCCGCGCGCATGTATTCGTAGCGGTCCATCGCGATCGAATTCGAGGCGTCCTTGCTGCGCACCACGACCGGACGCAGGAACACCATCAGGTTGGTCTTGATGCGGCTGCGGGTACGGTACTTGAACAGGTTGCCCAGCACCGGGATGTCGCCCAGGCCGCGCACTTTCTCTTCGCCATCACCTTCGCTGTCCTCGATCAGGCCGCCCAGTACGATGATCTGGCCGTCGTCGGCCAGCACATTGCTCTCGATGGCGCGCACATTCGTGGTCAGGCCCGAGGCCGAGAGACGGGTTGACGCGTCGACACTGGAATTCTCGTGGTAGATGGCCATCTTGATGGTACCGCCTTCCGAGATCTGCGGTCGCACCCGGAGCAGCAGGCCGACGTCTTGCCGGTCGATGGTCTGGAACGGGTTGCCGCCGCCGGTGGTGGTATTGGTCGCATACGAACCGGTGATGATCGGGACGTTCTGGCCGACCTTGATGGTCGCCAGCTCGTTGTCCAGCGTGATCATGTTCGGCGTCGACAGGATGTTGGCGTTGCCGTCGTTTTCCAGCGCGCGGGCGACCGCCCCCAGCCCCAGCTCGCCGCCTACCTGGCGGAACAGGCCGAAGGTCAGGCCGGTCGGCAGGGTCGGCGCGGTGGTGCCGCTGGTGCCCTGGCTGGCGGCCAGCGCCAGGTTGACGATGCTGTTGCCGGAGCCGCCGCCATTGTAGTTCTGCAAGCCGCCGAAACGGTATTTGCTGTCGGAGTCGCCGGTGGCGCCGACCCACTGCACGCCGAATTCGGACGCTTTATTGGACGACACCTCGACCACCAGCGCCTCGATATAGACCTGGGCCCGGCGCACGTCGAGCTGGTCGATCACGGAACGCAGGTTGCGGTACACGGCGTCGGGCGCGGTGATGATCAGGCTGTTGGTCGAGGCATCGGCCTGGATGAAGCCCGAGCCCTGGCCGCCGCCGGCGCCGCCCTGCGAGCCCTGCTGGCCTTGCTGGCCGAAGCCGTTGCCGCCGCCGCCGATCCCGGTGCTGCCCTGCAGGCCCTGCTGGCCGCCGAGACCGCCGAGACCGCCCTGGCCGCCCTGCCCGCCCTGGCTGCCGGTGCCGGACTGGATCGAGCTGCCCTGGGTTCCCTGCTGGACCTGCAGCGCCGAGGAATCCTGCGACACCACGGCGCGCAGGGTCTGCGCCACGCGGGTGGCTTCCGCATTCTTGAGGTAGACGACATGGATATTGCCCTTGCTCGAGCTCTCCTGGTCGAGACGGGCGATCAGGCTCTTGGCCAGGTTGGCGCGCGCCTGCGACGGCGCGCGGATCACGACCGCATTGGTGCGCGGATCGGCCAGCACCGTGACCCGGCCCGAATCGCCGCCGGCCGCGGGCTCCATCAGGCGCGTGACGAGCGTGGCGATGTCGCTGGCGATCGCGTTGCGGATCGGAATCACATCGAGGTCGGCCGCCACCGGCGCGTCGAGCGCGGCGATGATGCGCGCCAGGCGGCGCAGGTTGTCGGCGTAGTCGGTGACGACCAGGGTGTTGTTGCCCGGGTTCGCCATGATGGAATTGTTGGGCGAAATCAGCGGCCGCAGCACAGCGGTGAGGTTGGCAGCCGACTCGTAGGAAAGATAGAACACCTGGGTCGCGATCTGGTCGCCGGTAGCCTTGCTGGAGCGCACGCCGCCGACCTGGGTCGGGGAAGATTGCAGCTTGGCCTCGGCCTCGGGCACCACCTTGGCGTAGCCGTCGCCGCTGGTGACCACCGCGAAGCCCTGCAGGCGCAGGGTCGAGGTGAGCAGGCCGAAGGCTTCGGTCTTGCTCAGCGATTTCTCGGACACCAGGGTAAGCGTCCCCTTGACCCGCGGATCGATGATGAAGGTCATGCCGGTGTAGTGACCGATGGCCTTGATCACCGATTCGATGTCGGCATTCACGAAGCTCAGGGCGGCGGCGTTCGCGCTTTCTTGCGCCAGCGCGGGCAGCGGCAGCGCGACCATGGTGGCGGCGCAGCACAGCATGGCGCCGGCGGCGAGGCGGCGCAGGGCCGGCAGCTGCAGGGCCGAACGTTCGGCGTGCGCGAAGGTGGAGCGGTCTGTTTTCTTCATTATCTGAACTCGAGTGCGATTACGTTTTTGCCGTTCACCATCCGGCGCTGGCCCAGCAGGTTCAACATGGTCCCGAGCTGGTCTTCATAGCCATCGGCGGCGCTGGCCTGGCCCGAAAAGCGCAGGCGTCCATTTTGCAGTACCCCCGCGCCCGACAGCAGCAAAGCGCCACGCACGGTGCGCAGGGTCAAATCGGCCTGCGGTCCACGCCAGTCCATGATCATTTCATAACTGCCGAGCGGCTTGATGGGCGACATGCGCGCACCCATATCGCTCATCGACAGGACGGTGCGCCCCTGCACCGTGACGGCGTTCTGCTGGCGCAGCAGGTCGAGTGTATTCCAGGACAGGCGGATGCGCCCGCTTGGCGTCAGCGTATTGAGCGGCGCCCCGAGGCCGGACAGCCCTTCGGCCGGCAACAGCAGTTCGCCGGCATTGACCTGCCACTGCGACCAGCTGCCCTCGACCCGTACCGGGTTGGCCAGCGCCTGCGGATTCTCCAGCGTCATGCTCACCCGGCCCAGCACCACCAGCGGCGACAAGGTCCAGGCAAAACGGCCTGGCAGCAAGGGCGTCACCGACCCGCCCGGTCCCGGCGCGCCGCCGATAAAGGCCGAGCCGCGCCAAAGCGTACCCTGCGCATCCCCCAGCGTCAATCGACCGCCGGTCTGGCGTTCGACCATCGGCCCCAACCATGATGCTGGCAGGAACGCCAGCACCGTCGCCACGACCGCCAGGATGACCAGCAGGCCCCACGTCAGCGCTCGCCTCATGAAGCCGGACCGCCGCTCTGGCGCAGCGTCAGCGTGGCGTCGACCTGGCCCAGCGCGGTCTGGGCGGAGAATTGCGCGTCTTGCACCATCAGGCGGCTTTCGCGCCGCTGGGCGTCGAGCCAGGCCATCAGGTTGGCGAAGGAAACATTGTTGAGTTGGATTTTTGTGTATTCGCCACTCACCGACAGCGAGGCCGGATTGAGGCCGCGCGCCGACATGCTGGCCGCGAGCGACGCTTGCGTGACCGGCGCGACGGCGGGCGCCGCCTGGCCGGCGACGGCCCGGGCCTCGCCGGCCAGCGCCTCGAGCTGGGCCGCTTGCTGGCGCAGCTCGGGCAGCGACCTGCGCAATTGTTCGCGCCCATCGAGCGCCGGCTCGAGCAAGACCAGGTAGAACAGCGCCAGCGCGGCGACCAGGCCGCCGACCAGCAGGAACTTGCGTTCCTGCTCCGTACGCGCGATCCAGTAGGCGGTTGCGCGCTCACGCAGACCGCTGAATGTGGCGGCAATATTCATTGCATGCCTCCCGATGGCGTGACTGACGATTGTGTGGCGCCGGTGCTGCGGATCAGCCAGGTGGTGGCGTCGGGCGCCTCCAGGCTGAGGTGGCGTGCCGCGAGGGCCGGACGCAGCTGGTCTGCCGCGCCGGGATTGGCGGATTCAGGTTTGACGCGCACCGTGAGAGCGCGTTCGCGGAACTCGATTGATGCAATCGCAGGTGGCGCGCCGATGCCGCCCACGGCTTCGCCGAAGGCCGCCGCCATCCAGGTGAACTCGTCGCCACCCACCTCGCCGCTACCGGCCCTGGCGCGCGCGATGTTTTGCTGCATCTGTGCGACCGGGTCGATCGCCGGCTGGTTCGGATAGACCGAGCGGAAGGTTTGGCTCATCTGCTGGCGCACGGCATCGGCCTCGCGCTTCAGGCCCAGCCACTCGACATTCAGGCCGATGACGTTGACCACCAGCGCGGCCAGGGCCAGCCGGATCGGCCAGCGCCAGCGGCGCCAGTCGCGCCGCGCCACGCCGGCCGTGCCCAGGCCGGGCACCAGGTCGAGCGCGGGGCCGACGGCGCCGCCACCATTGCTGCCGCCCCTGGCACCGGAGATCCAGTGCGCCCAGTTATCGCTCTCGAGGGTGACGCCAGGGCCGGCCTCGGCCAGCAGCGCCTGGTATTCGCCCAGTTGCTCGTGCTCGACGTACAGCACCAGCGGCGCATCGCCCGCCAGCGCGCGCGCGGTCTGCAGGGCCACTACCGGGCTGCCGTCCAGCGCCAGGCCGAGGCCTTCGTATTGGCTCTGGCGCAGGATCAGTTCTCCTTTGCCGAAGGCGGCGCTCACGCTGCCCGGGTGCAGCGGCAGGCACAATTGCTCGGGTACGGCCACCACCGCGCGCGCACCCATTTCCAGGAGTCTGCGCACCAGCGGTTCGAGCCAGGCCTGCTGCACCACGGCCACCGGGCGGCGGCCGTCGGCCATGGCCGGGCCGGCCACCAGCACGCAATCGAGCGGGTCGCCCAGGATATATTCTTCGACCAGGGCCGGCAGCGCCGCGCGCAGGCGTGCGCCGGCCAGCGGCGGCGCCTGCACCGCCAGCAGGGTGACGTCGCTGGCGGCCAGGATCAGCACCACGCGCCGGCTGGCCGCGACCACATCGCCCAGGTTGCGCAGCAGCCCCTCGCCTTGCTGGCCGATGGCGCCGTTGTCGCCCACCATCGCGAACCGCGACAAGGCGCCTTCGCCCTCGTTCCGGGCCGGATGCCGAATATAAAGAGTAGTCAAACTGTCTCGCTTTCTTCTAGTTCTGGCGGGTCCAGATCACATTGATACTGCCGCGGTTGACCAGGTTGCCGCCCCGCTCCACCAGCGATTCGGCATCCAGCGCCGCGCGGTCGAGCCGGATGCGGCTCTGCACCAGGAAGTAATTGCTGGTGACGTCGATCTGCGCTTCCCCCTGCGGCGACTGCTGTTGTTGCGCACACGTGAATTCGCTCCTGAACTGCTGTATATCGTTCCACGGCACCCGCTTGCGCTGCTCGACCATGGCAGTGGCCTGGGCGACCGAGCACTCGGCCAGGACCGCCGCCAACACCTCGGCTGGCGCCGTGTTGACGTTCACTTTCGTATCGCCCGATGGGAACACGATCACGAACGGGCGCAAGGCCTCGACGGTCTCGGGCTTGACGCCCGGCACCGCCAGCAAGTCGTCCACCCGCATGATCGGCATCGGGTTGCCGGTGCGCGGCGCCTGCGGTACCTTGACCGGATTCTCGAGGTCGGGCGCGGCCAGCGGCTGGCCGGCGGCGACGAAGTCGGCGATCGGCCGCGCCAGCCGCGCTTCCAGGCGCAGATTGGTCAGCAGCCGCCCGAGCACCTCGGTCTCGGCCTGGTCACGCATGCCGCCGCTTGCCAGGTTGTTCAGATTGTAACGCGCCGAGGCGTCGAAAACCTGCCCCGACAGGGATGCATCGAAGTTTTCTCCCTGCACCCGCTCACGTTCGATGTACTGGTCGAGCCGGGTTTCGGCCAGCGGCGTGGCCCATACCTGCTCGAGCGAGATGCGCCCACCGAAGGGCTGGCGCAGGATCACGCTGGCCCAGTCGAGGGCGCCGCGCTGGATCCACTTGGTCTGCAATTGCAGGCGCTGATTCTCCATCGAGCGCACCTGCACCTGCTGCTGCCAGAACAGGCTGGCCACGATCGAGATCGCCAGCGTGGTCAGGAGCAGCGCGGTGACCACGGCGACGCCGCGCTGGCGGCCTGCGCGGATATGAGTTCGGCGCCGCATCAAGTGCCTCCCAGCAGGAATGCCTTGACCATCGGCTGGCTCAGGCCTTGCACCGTGAGCGCCACCTGCACGCCGGTCGGCTCGAGCGAGCGGCCAGCGACCGGCGGCGTGGCGTCGGGCGGCAGTTGTTGGCTGGCATTGCCAATTCCGGTCGGCTCATTGCGCCAGGCATTGTTTTGCCAACCTTGTACCTGCATGCCGGCCACACCCACCTGCAGCACGACCGACGGCGAATTGTCGGCCGGCGCATCCGATGCGATCGCCTGCCACAATTGCCCGATCTGGTTCAGGTCGCGCGTGCCGGGCGATTCGCGCCGGACCAGCTGGCCACCCACGACCCGGTAGCTCACCACCTGCAGGCGCGACGGCTCATGTTCGACATAGACCTTGCGCACCAGGGTCAGGCGATCGGCGTCCCACAACAGCGCCGGACGGCCGCGCATGATGTCGTTGCCGGCCGCGTTCTCGCAATCGTTCTGCATCTGGGCGAAGGCCAGCTGCATGCCGCGCGTGGTTTCCATGTCTTGCGTGAGCGCGACGCGCGCGCGCACGATGCCGTCCAGCCCGCGCCAGCCGAGCACGGCCACCATGGCAAGGATGCCGATCGCCACCAGGAGTTCGACCAGCGTGAAGCCTGCACGGCGCGACCTGGCGTTCATATCGGGGAAGGCCTCAGGACCAGTTGGATGAGTTTGACAATCCGGCGGCCCGGATTGTCGGCGTCGAACACCGAGACTTCGATCCTGCGCAACAGCGGATTGGGGCTGGTCAGGACTTCCTCTTCGCACAACAGGTTCAGGTCGCCTTGTGGGCAAGGAAAGCTGCGCTTGCCGATCTCGGGGAATTCGCGGCCGAGACGGATCTGCACCAGCCGGTTCTCGGCCGACCAGGTCGCCATCATCGAGGCGCGCAGGCCGGCGCTGTTGGAGGTCAGGCTGCCCACCGCGCGCAGGCCGGCGGCCAGCGCGGTGCCGACGATGACCAGCGCCACCAGCACTTCGAGCAGGGTAAAGCCGCAGGCATGGCGGGAGGCGCGGCGCATGGACATGATGGTTCGGTTCATTCGACGGTAAAGTGGCCGACGCCATCGGCCCGGATCGCGACCGCATTCGCGCCCGACGCCAGGGTCAGCACGAAGGGACGGTCGACCGGCTCGCGGCCGAACGTGATGCGCAGCATATCCGGGCCGCTGGTGCCCGACGGCTCGAGCAGGAGGCGCAGCGGCGGATTCTTGAAGCTACGTTCGCGCAACAAATCGTCGCGCGTGACCGGGACCCAGCCGGTGTCGCCGCGCACCATGAAGCGGTAGCGCTCGCCATTCGCCTCGAAGGCGACCAGGCGGTTGCGCACGATCGCTTCATCGCGCGCCAGTTGCAGCAGCAACGCGATGCGCTTGGCCTCGTTCTCGAGGTCCTGGCGCGGGCTCGGGATGGCGTTCAGCGTGGCCAGGCCCAGCGTGATGCCGATGATGACCATCACGACCAGCAGCTCCACCAGGGTGAAGCCGGTGGATGAGCCCCGTGCGCGCCAGGCGGGCATGGGGAAACTCAGTGCCAGGAACCGACGTCGGCGTCTTCGCCGGTGCCGCCCGGCTGGCCGTCGGCGCCATACGAGAACACGTCGATCTCGCCTTTCACGCCAGGAGACAGGTATTGGTAGGCGTTACCCCAAGGATCCTTCGGCAGCTTTTCGATATAGCCGCCGTCTTTCCAGCCATTGGCGGCTGGGCCGCCGGTCGGCTTGGCGATCAGCGCATTCAGGCCCTGCTCGGTGGTCGGATAGCGCTGGTTGTCGAGTTTATAGAGCTTGAGGGCCTGCATCATGGTGGCGATGTCGACCTTGGCGGCGGTGACCCGCGACTCGCCGGTACGGCCCAGCAGCTTGGGTACGACCAGGGCGCCGAGGATGCCGATGATCACCACGACGACCATGATCTCGACCAGGGTAAAGCCGCGGGCGCGACGTTGTGTGCGTTGGAAATCCATATGCTTAGTGGGTTAGGCTGGTGAATCGGTGATACCGGGATAGTATAAGTCCGAAATATGACAGGACCATACTACGGATGAAACTGCGTACAAACTGTGCGAATCGCGACCATCGCTACGGCGGCGAGTATGCAATTGTAAGCTACCTACGCCCATCACGACACTTTGGATCCGCACCCTTAAGGCGGGCTTCATCAAACCGGATCGTGCTTGCTGCCCTGCATGGCGCACACCGGACAGGCGGCATTGCGCCCCACCCCGACCCCGGTCCATTCCATCGCTTTTCCGTCCAGCATGAGGAGACGGCCGACCAGGGGCTCGCCTATCCCTGCAATCAATTTCATCGCCTCGGCGGCCTGGACCGCGCCGACGATGCCGACCAGCGGCGCGAACACCCCCATGGTGCTGCAGGCCACGTCTTCGAAACCGCTGTCTTCGGGGAACAGGCAGGCGTAGCAGGGCGCGTCCGGCTGGCGCGGGTCGAACACGGATAGCTGGCCGTCGAAGCGGATCGCCGCTCCCGACACCAGCGGTACGCCGGCCGCCACGCAGGCGCGATTGACGGCGTGGCGGGTGGCGAAGTTGTCGCTGCAGTCGAGCACGACCGTGGCGGTGCGGGCCAGCGCCAGCAGGCGTTCGGGGCCGGCCCGCTCGCGCAGGGCGACGACCTCGATCTCGGGATTGATCGCCAGCAGGGCGTCGCGGCCCGAATCGACCTTGGGCTGGCCGATGCGTGCGGTGGTGTGCATGACCTGGCGCTGCAGGTTGGTGAGATCGACCATGTCGTCGTCGACCAGGGTAATGCGGCCGATGCCGCCGGAGGCCAGGTACAGCGCGGCCGGCGAACCGAGGCCGCCGGCGCCGATCACGAGGGCGTGGGCGTCCAGCAGGCGTTGCTGGCCTTCGATGCCGATGTCGTCGAGCAGGATGTGGCGCGAGTAGCGCAGGAGTTGGTTGTCGTTCATGTAATGCGGGCCGGCATGCGCCGGTCCGGTAACCTTACTTCTTCGGCGCCGCCTTCAGTTCAGGCGGCTTGTGCTCCGACCCCGGCAGCGGCGCCGGCGCGGGCTTGTCTTCATCGGGCACGTCCTTGGCCAATTGCACCGGCTGACCCTTGAAGTGCCTGATCGCCTGCGCCAGCTGGAAATCGTCCTGGCCGCCGAACTCGATCGGCTTGCGGTCTTTCAGCAGGGCCAGCGCGCGTTGCTGCTGCGCCAGGCTGCCGTTCTGGTCCTTGGCAGGCGCTTCTTTCTTCTCGCCCTCGGCCATCAAATGGCGTTGCAGGTCGGCTTCGCGCACGCGCAGGGCGTTCAGCAGATCGCCTTCAAGCGTCTCGTCGACCCGCATATCGGGTTCGATGCCGGTGGCCTGGATCGGCCGGCCCTTGGGCGTGTAATAGCGCGCCGTGGTCAATTTGATCGCGGTGTCCTCGGACAGCTGGCGCAAGGTCTGCACAGAACCCTTGCCGAAGGTGCGGCTGCCCATCACGATGGCGCGCTGGTAATCCTGCAGCGCACCGGCCACGATTTCGGACGCCGAAGCCGAGCCGCCGTTGACCAGCACCACCATCGGCACCGATTTGAGGCCGGCCGGCAAGCCGGCCAGTGGGTCGCCGCGCTGGGCGTAGAACTCGCGCCGGCCATAGAAGGCCTGGTTCGAATCGGCTACTTGCCCCTTGGTCGACACGATCACCTGGTTTGGCTGCGGCAGGAACGCGGCCGAGACCCCGATCGCGCCCGGCAGCAAGCCGCCCGGGTCATTGCGCAGATCCAGCACCAGGCCCTTGATATCGGGTTGTTCGGCGTACAGTTCCTTGGTCTTTTTGGCCAGCTCGTCCAGGGTATTCTCCTGGAACTGGCTGATGCGCAGCCAGGCGTATCCCGGCTCGACCATCCTGGCCTTGACGCTCACTACCTTGATTTCCTGGCGCGCGATCGGCACCACCCAGGGTTTGTCTTCGCCGGGACGGGCAATGGTCAGGGTGACTTTGCTGCCGACCTTGCCGCGCATGCGCTTGATCGCCTCGTCGGACGACATATTGCGCACCGGGACGTTATCGATGCGGGTGATCAGGTCGCCTGGCTTGATGCCGGCCTTGAAGGCGGGCGTGTCCTCGATCGGCGACACCACCTTGATATAGCCGTCCTCGTTCGAGATCTCGACGCCGACGCCGACGAACTTCCCCTGCACCGCCTCGCGCATGTCGCGAAACGCCTTCTGGTCGAGGTAGACCGAGTGCGGGTCGAGCGAGGCGACCATGCCGCCGATGGCTTCGGACAGCAGTTTCTTGTCCTCGACCGGTTCGACATAGTCGGTCTTGATCAGGCCATACACATCGGCGAGCTGGCGCAGCTCGTCGAGCGGCAATGGCGCACCAGTCTTTTGCGCATGGGCCGACAACTGGAACGATGCCGCCACGCCGACCAGGACGCCTGCCCCGACCAGCCCGAAATGCTTTGCTTTCATGCCCATGTTGTACCTTGTTATGGTCCGACCTAGAACCTGACCCAGCCCGCCGGATCGATGGCCTTGCCGCGATGCCTGAGCTCAAAGTATAGCCCCGATTCCTCGTTGCCGCCGGTGTTGCCCGCACTGGCCACCGCCTCGCCGGCGCGCACGCTGTCGCCCGGGCGCTTGAGCAGCGACTGGTTGTTGCCGTAGATCGACAGGTAGCCGTCGCCGTGGTCGATGATGATCAGGTTGCCGAAGCCGCGCATCCAGTCGGCGTGCACCACCCGGCCCGGGGCTACGGCGCGCACCTCGGCGCCTTCCGGAGCCTTGATGAAATTGCCCTTCCAGGTCGGGCCGTCGCCGCGGCGCCCGCCGAAGCGGGCCACGACGCTGCCGTTGACCGGACTTGCCATGCGGCCCTTGAGCGCCGTGAAGGAACCGGACGCGGCGGCCGGCCCCAGAACCGGCGGTGGCGGTTCGTTCACCCTCGGATCTTCCTGGACCGGTTCCTGGGCCAGGATCGGCGCTTCCTTGATCGGCTCGGGCATCTTCTGCGGCTTGGCGCCCGGCTTGGCGTTCTCGCGCGCGATGCGCTCGCGTTCGCGGTCGCGCTCGGCCTTCTCGGCGGCCGCCTTCGCACGCGCCGCCGCCAGGGCCTTGGCTTTTGCCTCGGCCGCGGCCTTGGCTTTGGCGCGCGCCGCGGCCAGCGCGGCCTGGCGCTTGCGCTCGGCTTCTTCCTGCTCGCGGATCAGGCGCTCGAGGCGGGTGACCAGCCCCGACATGCGCTCTTCGTCGCGCTCCAGGCGGTCGGCCTGCTTGCGCTGGTCGGCCAGGCGGCTCGACAGGTTACTCAGCAGCGCCGCGCGCCTGGCTTTTTCCTTTTCGAGCAAGGCCTTCTGGTCGAGCTGTTCCTGGGCGATTTCTTCCAGCTCCAGTTTGGCGTTCTCGACCTGGTCGCGGTTGGCCTCGACCCGGGCCAGGTTGCCACGCAGCGAACCGAGCAGGCGCGCCTGGGCTTGCGAAACATAGGCCATCAACTGCAGGTCGCGGCTGATGCGGTTCGGGTTGTCGCCCGACAGCAGCAGCTTGATCCGGTCTTCGTTGCCAGCCACATAGTGTTCGCGGAGCAGCTTGGCCAGCTGCTTTTGCTGTGCAGCAATGGTCTGGTTGAGCTGTTCCTGTTGCGCGGCCAGGTCTTGCAGGCGCGTGTTGGTGCTGCCCTGCTCTTCCTGCAGTTCGCGCAGCGCCCGGTTGGCGTCGGAAATGGCGGCCTCGGACTCGGCCAGCGTGTCGGCCGCGTCTTCCTTGGCGCTTTCGGTCTGGCTGATGTCGCGCTTGATCGCCTGTAGCTTTTGCTGGATGCCGGCGCGCTGCTTCTCAGCCGCCACTTTCTGGCGGCTGCGCTCGGTCTGGCGCTGGGCCCAGGCGTCCGTTGCGAACGCGCCGGACAGCGCGACCGCCAGCAGCGTGCACAGCAGCGCGCTACCAGCTCCCTTCATGGATGGCAAACGCAAGACTTACTTTGCCTTCCCTTGGTTGGCCACGGCCGCCATGGCGGCGGCGATCGCTTCCTGGTCGCCCAGGTAGTAATGCTTGATCGGCTTCAAGTCGGCGTCCAGCTCATACACCAGCGGCTGGCCGTTGGGGATGTTCAGGCCGACGATGTCGGCGTCGCTGATGTTGTCCAGCATCTTGATGATGGCGCGCAGGCTGTTGCCGTGGGCCGAGATCAGGATGTTCTTGCCGGCGCGGATGGCCGGGGCGATTTCTTCGTCCCAGGCCGGCATCACGCGCGCCACGGTGTCCTTCAGACATTCGGTCAGCGGGATCTGGTCGTCGGTGAGTGCCGCATAGCGCGGGTCGCCGAACGAGGTGCGTTCGTCGTCCTTTTCCAGCGCCGGCGGCGGGGTGTCGTAGCTGCGGCGCCAGACCAGCACCTGCTCGTCGCCGAACTTGGCGGCGGTCTCGCCCTTGTCGAGGCCCTGCAGGGCGCCGTAGTGGCGCTCGTTGAGGCGCCAGTCGTTCTTGACCGGCAGGTACATCGCGTCCATCTCGTCCATGGCCAGCCACAGGGTGCGGATGGCGCGCTTGAGCACCGAGGTATACGCCACGTCGAAGGTGAAGCCGGCTTCCTTGAGCACGCGGCCGGCGGTTCTGGCCTCGGCCACGCCTTTCTCGGTCAGGTCGACGTCGGTCCAGCCGGTGAAGCGGTTTTCCAGGTTCCAGGTGGATTCGCCGTGGCGCATGAATACGATCTTGTACATGGTGTCTGTTCTCGCAAAGTCAGATTGAAGTCCGGTTCCTCTTCTATTTTATAATGCCCCGATTCACTTCAACCAACGGAACCCTTGTGAATTTCATACTCGATAATATTTTCATCGTGGCGATCGCCGTCATTTCCGGCGCCGCCCTGCTGTGGCCGGCACTGGCGCCGCGCGGAAAACGCGCGACGCCGCTGCAGGTGACGCAGATGATTAACCGCGGCAAGACCACCGTGGTCGACGTACGCAGCGCGGAAGAATTCGCGGCAGGCCACCTGCGCGACGCGAAACACATCCCGCTGGCAGACTTGGGCAATCGCATCGGCGAACTGGACAAGTCGAAGAACCGTACCGTCGTGGTGGTGTGCCAGACCGGCGCACGCGGCGACAAGGCCGCGCGCCAGTTGCAGGCGGCCGGTTTCGAAGACGTCCACAGCCTGGAAGGCGGTCTGATGGCCTGGAAGGCTGCAGGCCTGCCGGTCACCAAGTAAACCCGCCGGCCCGCTTGTCGGGCCCGGCAGACACGAAAGGATTCATCATGACAGCCCACGTCGTTCTCTACCACACCGCAGCCTGCCCTTATTGCGTGCGCGCCGAGCGCTTGCTCGAAGCCAAGGGCGTGCATGACATCGAACGCATCCGCGTCGACCTCGACCCGGAACAGCGCCAGATCATGATGCAGCGCACCGGCCGTCGCACCGTTCCACAAATCTATGTCGGCGACACGCATGTCGGCGGTTTCGACGACCTGTATGCGCTGGACCAGGCAGGACGCCTGGACCCGATGCTCAAGGGCGAGTAAGCTTATTGGGCTGAACGCGGCGGCGGGCCGAGAAGCCGCTATTGCTTCCAAGTTGGTTTTGCTACAATTGTCGTCGCGTTTGACCCAAGCACCCGGGATGGCCAGCCGTTCCTCACTATTATTAGAAAGCGTTCCATGTCTGACGAAACTCTGCAACCAGTATTCCAAATCCAACGCGTCTACCTGAAAGACATGTCGCTGGAGCAACCGAATTCGCCTTCGATCTTCCTGGAACAGGAAGCGCCGGCAATCGAAGTGTCGCTCGACGTCGGCGCCGAAAGCATCGCCGAAGGCATCTACGAGTCGACCGTGACGATCACCGTCACCGCCAAGGTCAAGGACAAGGTCGCGTTCCTGGTGGAAGGCAAGCAGGCTGGCATCTTCGAAGCCCGCAACATTCCTGCCGAGCAGATGGATCCGCTGCTGGGCATCGGCTGCCCGAACATCATCTACCCGTACCTGCGCGCGAACATCGCCGACGTGATCAGCCGCGCCGGCTTCCCGCCAGTGCACCTGGCCGAGATCAACTTCGAAGCGTTCTACCAGCAGCGCGCGCAGGCCATGGCCGAAGCAGCTGCCGCCGCACCGGCAAACTAAGCATCATCTTCACGGACGCGGCCAAGGCCGCGTCCGTGCCAGCCCTCCGGCGTCGCGGTTCACCCACCATCAGGCCCGCCATGCTTTCTCCCCGACTTCTTGCAGGTGCCCAGCTGTTCGCGCTGACAGTGCTGGCCGCTCCGAACGCGTTCGCCTTCGATTTCAAGACGGTCGGTACCGCCACGGCAATCCTGTACGAGACGCCGTCGGCCAAGGGCAACAAGCTCTACAAGGCGCCGCCCGGCATGCCGCTCGAGGTCATGATCGCCTATGGCGACTGGGTCAAGGTGCGCGATGCGAATGGCGACGTGGCCTGGACCCCGGCGAAGTCACTGGCGGCGCGGCGCAATGTGCTGGTACGCAAGCCCGGCAGCCGCGTGCATGCGGGCCCCGCCGAGACGTCGACCGTCCTGATGACCGCGGACAAGGGCGTCCTGCTTGAACTGGTCGATCCGACGGCCCTCGTCTGGGCGCGCGTGCGCCACCGCGATGGCGTCGACGGCTATATCAAGGTCTCGGACGTCTGGGGCCTGTAAATCCACTCCAGGAGTTTCATGCAACAGAATAAACCCACTACCAAGATCACCGTCCTCGGCGCCGGCGCCTGGGGCACCGCCGTCGCCATCGCGCTGGCAGCACGCCACGACGTGCTGCTGTGGGGCCGCAATCCGCAGCAGATGGCGGACACCGACGCGGCGCGCGACAACCGGGCCTACCTGCCCGGCCATCCGCTGCCTGCGTCGCTGCGCGTGAGCGCCGACTTCGAGGCGGCGCTGGCCCACGTGGCGTCCGGACTTGACACAGGCGCGCCTCTTCTGATCCTGGCCTGCCCGGTGGCCGGCCTGCGTCCGCTGCTGGAGCAGTTGCGCGGGCGCGCCATCCCCAACGTCGTCTGGCTGTGCAAGGGCTTCGAAGCCGGCACCGGCCTGCTGCCGCACCAAGTGGTGGCGCAGGTGCTGGGCGACAGCGTGCCGGGGGCGGCGCTGTCCGGCCCCTCGTTCGCCCAGGAAGTGGCGCGCGGCCTGCCATGCGCGCTGACGGTGGCGTCCGCGAATGCCGAACTGCGCGAGCGCGTGGTGGCGGCGGCCCATGGCGACAACCTGCGGGTCTACTCGCACGACGACCTGGTCGGCGTGGAAGTGGGCGGCGCGGTCAAGAACGTGATGGCGATCGCCACCGGCGCCGCCGATGGCCTGGGCCTGGGCCTGAACGCGCGCGCGGCCCTGATCACGCGCGGCCTCGCCGAGATCACCCGCCTTGGACTGGCCCTGGGCGCGCAGCCGGGCACCTTCATGGGGCTGTCGGGGATGGGCGACCTGATCCTGACCTGCACCGGTGACCTGTCGCGCAACCGGCGCGTGGGCCTGGCGCTGGCCGAAGGCAAGGCGCTGGCCACGATCGTGACGGAGCTGGGCCATGTGGCCGAAGGCGTGCCGTGCGCCAAGGCGGTGCGCGAACTGGCGCGCCGGATGGACGTCGACATGCCGATCACCGAGGCGGTGGCCAGCGTGCTGTTCGATGGCGTCGACGCGGCGCAGATGGCGGCGCAGTTGCTGGCGCGCGATCCGCGGGTGGAATTGGCATGATCTGGCGTGTGTGTGTCGCTGCGGTCAATGCACGCGGCTGTTCATGCTGACTTGAATCCCCGCCCCCGCGGGGATGACGTCTGGATGCTGCGGACTATGGCCTGACAACGCCCCGCTACCGATGCACGGCGTCCCCGCGCAGGCGGGGAGCCAAGTCCAGCCGCAAACCACCGCTTCCAGTCACTGAGGCGGCGCCCCGCTCGGGTCGTCGCTCGGCCCGCCCGAGCGTACGGGCCCCATCAGGATGGTCATCAAGGCCACCGCATCGCTCACCGCGCGGATCGTGTGCGGCACGCCGCCGGCCAGGTAGACCATCTCGCTCGGCTGCAGGTTGGTGGTCTTGTCATGCGCATCGACCGCGATCTCGCCTTCCAGGCACACGATGGTCACTTCGCCATCGACCCGGTGTTCGGGAATCGGCCGTTCGACCGGCAACACCAGCCGGATCAGTTCCATATGCTCGGTCTTGACCAGGGCCACCGAGGTGAAATGGGCGATGTCGTCGTCGCCGCGTTGCAAAGCAATCTTTTCGCCGGATACTGCGTGATGCAAGGCCATGTCGCCCTCCTCTATTAGCTTGTCGCTTCGTCTTGCGGTTCGGGCACGCTGCGCAACCAGCTGACCAGCGCGTAGGCGTCCTGGAATCCTTGCGCCAGCCGCGGCACCAGTTGATCCGGTGCGTTCAGGTCCAGTTTCACCTCGGTCCACACGAAAAAGCTTTTCAGTTTCAGGTAATCGACATGCGGGTGATCGGGATCGAAACCCTTCGGTGGACGCTGCAACTTGTCCTCTTCCAGCATGTCATTGTAGGTGGCGCGAAGATGCTTATTCTTCAATACTTTGGCGAAACCCGTCGCATCGTTGACGACATGCTCGCGGATCGCCTTCAGGCGCGGCGCCGGCGGCAGGTACTCGCCCACGCCAAAGCCCAGCGTACCGTCGCGCTCGAGTTGAAAATAATAGGTCGAACCGCCGCCCGCGCTCGGACGACGCTTGTCGTGCGGGGTAATGCCGGCCGAGAAGCGGGTTTTATACGGTGTCTTGTCCTTCGAAAAACGGGTGTCGCGATGGATACGGAACATCGCCTTCTTCGGATTGCAGGCGGCTACCTGCTTGTCGAATTTCGTCAGGGCCTTGATCAATTCGGTGACCATTTCCTCGAACTCGGTACGCAAGATGTCGTAACGCGGCTTATTCCAAGAAACCAGGGCCGGTTATTGTTTTCGCTCAGTTCGGTCAGGTATCGGGTCAGGTCGCGCAAGTGCATGGTGGTTCAGGGATTCGGTAACAGGGGTTTATTGCGGTTGACGCGGGCGGCGGCCCACCGTCACGGCGAACGTGGTTTCGCGCTGCTTGCGCAGGATGGTCATTTGCGCCTTGGCGCCGGGCGCGAGCTGGGCGATCAGGTTCAGCATTTCGCTGGTATCGGCGACCGGTTCGCCGCCCACGGCCACCAGGATATCGCCCGGCAAGATTCCAGCACGGTCGGCTGGCCCGCCGCGCACGACGCCGGCAATAATGGCGCCGCTGCGCTTGGCCAGGCCGAAGCTGTCGGCCAGCTCGGGCGTGATGTCTTGCGATTCGATGCCGATCCAGCCGCGCACCACGCTGCCATGCGTGACGATCGAATCGAGCACCATCTTGGCAGTGGAAACGGGAATTGCAAAGCCAATGCCGACCGAGCCGCCAGTCTGCGAATAGATCGCCGAATTAATGCCCAACAAATGGCCGTCGGTATCCACCAGCGCGCCACCCGAGTTGCCGAAATTGATGGCGGCATCGGTCTGGATGAAATTCTCGAAATGGTTGATATGCAGGTTGTTGCGGCCAAGGGCCGAGATGATGCCCAGGGTGACGGTCTGGCCGACACCGAAAGGATTGCCGATCGCCAGCACCACGTCGCCCACGCGTGCCTGCTCGGGATCGCCCAGCACCATTACCGGCAGGTTGCGCTCGCTTACGCGAATCACGGCGAGATCGGTCTCGGGATCGGTGCCGACCAGGCGCGCGGAAGCCTTGCGGCCGTCCGCCAGGCCGACCTCGATCGCGTCGGCCCCCTCGATCACGTGGAAATTGGTCAGGATATAGCCGTCGCTGCTGACGATGACGCCGGAACCCAGGCTCGCCAGTTGCTCGTCGGGCGGCGCACGGTCACCGAAGAAGCGGCGAAAAAATGGGTCTTTCAGCAGCGGATGCGACTGGCGCGACGCCTTGCTGGTGTAGATATTCACCACGGCCGGCATGGCCTTGGCGGCGGCGTCGCGGAAGCTCCCGGCCGCCGCGCGTGACGGTGCCTGCAGCATTGGCACCGGGTTGCCCGGCGTGCCGACCGCGACCGACTCGGGCTTGCGTTCGAGCCAGTCGGGACGCAGGGCGGCCACGACGAACCAGACCGCCAGCGCAATCGTTACTGCCTGCGCGAACAGCAACCAGAAGCGCCGTACGGGGTGCGTACGCCGGAGTTCGCGGACGATATCGTCTTTCACTTTTTGAGGGAATCCCGGATTTCGCGCAGCAGGACAATATCTTCTGGCGTGACAGGTGCAGCCGGCTTGGCCTCTTCGACCGGGCCACGCAGGCGGTTAATGATGCGCACCATCTGGAAAATGATAAATGCCAACAGGATAAAATTCAGCAAGATGGTCAGGAAATTACCATATGCCAACACAGCGCCAGCCTTCTGCGCCTCCGCTAAGGGAAGGTTATAGCCCTGGTTGTTGAGCGGAATATAATAATTGGCGAAGTCGAGGCCACCAAGCATCGCGCCGAGCGGTGGCATCACGATGTCCTTGACCAGCGAATCGGTGATGCGCGCGAAGGCGCCGCCGATGATCACGCCGACGGCAAGGTCGATTACATTGCCGCGCATCGCAAACTTCTTGAACTCTTCCATCATCGCCATGTTGGGGCTCCCTCATTGTTGTTGATACAGCATTTTGCATGATACCCGAAGGCTCTGGAGACTGTTTTTCAGTCAAATGCTGCAACAGCACAAAAGACCGTTTTTTCTAAAGCATGTAGCCCAGACAATTTTTTTCCCTCAGGTATTGCCGTTCACATATAATTTTGGATGCTGGAAGCTCGCTATTAATTCTTAAAATTCGTATATTCACGGAGTGGGGTTGGTATGAGTAATGAAAAGCAGGTCGATTCGGGCCGACGCGGATTGCTGGTCGCGACGTGCGCGGCCGGTGGCGTGGTCGGCGTGTCCACGGCGGGAGCCCTGGTCAGCACCTTCCAGCCTTCCGAACGCGCAAAAGCGGCGGGAGCCCCGGTCGAAGTCGACATCTCCGACGTCGCTCCCGGTGAAATGAAAGTCGTCGAATGGCGCGGCAAGCCAGTCTGGATCCTGCGCCGCACCCCTGAAATGATGGCCACCCTCGAGAAGGACCAGGGCGAACTGGCCGATCCCGCCTCCGACAAGATATTCCAGCTGCCGATGCCGGAATACGCCAAGAACCCGTTCCGGTCGCGCGCCGAGCACAAGGAAGTGCTGGTGACGGTCGGCATCTGCTCCCACCTGGGCTGCTCGCCCTCCTCGCGCCTCGCTTCCGGCCCGCAGCCGAACCTGCCGAATGACTGGCCGGGCGGCTTCCTGTGCCCCTGCCACGGTTCGACCTTCGACCTCTCTGCGCGCGTGTTCAAGAACAAGCCGGCGCCGACGAATATGGATGTCCCTCCGTATATGTATCTCTCCGATAACAAGCTGGTGATCGGCAAAGACGAGAAAGGCGAGGCATAAAAATGGGTGCATTCAAGGAGACCACGCTACCCGCCGACGCACCGGTGGCCGAGAAAGCCCTGGCCTGGGTTGACGACCGCTTCCCCGCCTCGAAGCTGTGGAACGATCAATGGGGCAAGTACTACGCCCCCAAGAATTTCAATGTCTGGTACCTGTTCGGCTCGCTGGCGGCCCTGGTGCTGGTGCTGCAGATCGTCACCGGCATCTTCCTGACGATGCACTACAAGCCGGACGCCGCGCTGGCCTTCGGCTCGGTCGAGTACATCATGCGCGAAGTGCCGTGGGGCTGGCTGGTGCGCTACCTGCACTCGACCGGCGCCTCGGCTTTCTTCATCGTGGTCTACCTGCACATGGCGCGCGGGCTGATGTACGGCTCGTACCGCAAGCCGCGCGAGCTGGTCTGGCTGTTCGGCTTCGGCATCTTCCTGTGCCTGATGGCCGAAGCCTTCTTCGGCTACCTGCTGCCATGGGGGCAAATGTCGTACTGGGGCGCCCAGGTGATCGTCAACCTGTTCGGCGCGATTCCCGTGATCGGCGAAGACCTGTCGCTGTGGATCCGCGGCGACTACGTCGTCTCGGACGCCACCCTGAACCGCTTCTTCGCCTTCCACGTGATCGCGCTGCCGCTGGTGATCATCGGCCTGGTGGCCGCCCACCTGACGGCGCTGCATGAAGTCGGCTCGAGCAACCCGGACGGCATCGAAGTCAAGGAACACCTGGGCCCGGACGGCCATCCGCTCGACGCGATCCCGTCGCACCCCTACTACACCACCAAGGATTTGTTCGGCGTGTCGGTGTTCCTGCTGCTGTTCTCGGCGGTCGTGTTCTTTGCACCCGAGATGGGCGGCTACTTCCTGGAGTACAACAACTTCTTGCCGGCCGACTCGATGAAAACCCCGGCCCACATCGCGCCGACCTGGTACTTCACGCCGTTCTACTCGGTGCTGCGCGCCACCACGGCCGACTTCATGTACGTGCTGATGGGCGCAATCGCCCTGTATGTCGCCTTCATCTGGCTCAAATCGCGCCTGGCCTTCCGCACCAAGGCAGTCATTGCCGTGGTCGGCCTGGTCTTGATCATCGGCATGCTGCCGCAGGTGCTGGATGCGAAATTCTGGGGCGTGGTCCTGTTCGGCTCGTCGGTGATGATCATCGCCGGCCTGCCATGGCTCGACCACTCGCCGGCCAAGTCGCTGCGCTACCGTCCGAACTGGCACACATGGGTGTATGCCCTGTTCGCGCTGGTGTTTGTGACCCTCGGCTACCTGGGCACCCAGTTGCCGACCGCCGCCTTCACGCTGATCTCGCAAGTGTGCACGCTGGCCTACTTTGCGTTCTTCCTCCTGATGCCGTGGTGGAGCACGATGGGCACCTTCAAGCCGGTGCCGACCCGTGTCACCTTCACCCCGCATTGATCACCGGACAAGAGCACAAGGACACGACATGAAATTGCTTGCAAAGAAACTGATTGCAGTCCTGGCGCTGGTGCCGGGACTGGCTTTCGCCGCCGAAGGCGGCATTCCGCTGGACCGGGCGCCGGAGCGCAATGACCTGGCGTCGCTACAAAATGGCGCCAAGATCTTCGTCAACTATTGCCTGAATTGCCACTCCGCAACGTCGATGCGCTATAATCGCCTGCGCGACCTCGGCCTGTCGGAAGACCAGATTCGCGACAATCTGTTGTTTTCTGCCGACAAAGTCGGAGACATGATGACGACGGCGATGCGCCCGAAAGATGCCGCAGCCTGGTTCGGCGCGGTGCCGCCGGATTTGTCGGTGATCGCGCGTGCGAAAGCCTCGCCGGCCGGCTCGGGCGCCGACTACCTGTACACCTATCTGCGCACCTTCTACCAGGACGAAACCCGCCCAACGGGGTGGAATAATATGGTGGTGCCGAATGTTGCAATGCCGCATGCCATGTGGCAGCAGCAGGGCGTACGGGTCGCCAAGTTCGCCGAGGAAGCCGATCCGCATGAGCCAGGCAAGATGGTGCACAAGTTCGCCGGCTTCGAGCAGGTATCCCCCGGCACCATGAACCAGCAAGAGTTCGACGCTACCACTGCCGACCTGGTCGCCTACATGGTGTGGATGGCCGAGCCGGCGCAAAATACCCGCAAACGGCTTGGTGTGATCGTGCTGCTGTTCCTGTCCGTATTCGTCTTCTTGACCTGGCGTTTGAACGAATCGTACTGGAAAGAAGTGAAGTAATTCGCTTTCATTGCCCGGTTGGCTATAATACGGGCAATCATTTCTCTGGGGTGAGTGCTCTGCGCTACACCCCTTTGTTTCTTAAGGAACTATAAACCATGATGGTTCTCTACTCCGGCACCACGTGCCCATTCTCCCAACGCTGCCGCCTCGTCCTGTTCGAAAAAGGCATGGACTTCGAGGTCCGCGACGTCGACCTGTTTAACAAGCCGGAAGATATTTCGACCATGAACCCGTATGGCCAGGTGCCGATCCTGGTCGAGCGCGAACTCATCCTGTACGAATCGAACATCATCAACGAGTACATCGACGAGCGCTTCCCGCACCCGCAGCTGATGCCGGCCGACCCGTTGATGCGCGCCCGTGCCCGCCTGATGCTGTTCAACTTCGAGAAAGAGCTGTTCGTCCATGTGCACACGCTGGAAAGCGAGCGCAACAAGGCGAACGACAAGAACCACGACAAGGCGCGTGCGGAAATCCGTGATCGCCTGACCACGCTCGCTCCGCTGTTCCTCAAGAACAAGTACATGCTGGGTGACGAGTTCTCGATGCTGGACGTGGCGATCGCCCCGCTGCTCTGGCGCCTGGACCACTACGGCATCGAGCTGTCGAAGACCGCCGCGCCACTGATGAAATATGCGGAGCGTATCTTCTCGCGTCCGGCCTATATCGAGGCGCTGACCCCGTCCGAGAAAGTGATGCGCCGTTGATGTGCCTGGGCGGGATGTGTTTCTCCCGCCCTTGTTTGCTTGATAGTTTCACAACGCCGGTCCTTGGACGCCCTCGTGGCGATCCGGTAGACTGGCGTGACAGCCTGTATTCCTGGACAACACCACTATGGCAGAGATCTCCACCAAACCCTACCTGCTGCGCGCCATCTATGAATGGTGCACGGACAGCGGCTTCACACCCTATATCGCCGTCAAGGTCGATGGGGGAACGACGGTGCCGATGGAGTATGTGCGCAAGGGCGAGATCATCCTGAACATCAGCTACGGCGCGACGTCGGGGCTGAAGATGGACAATGACGCGATCCACTTCCGTGCACGCTTCAATGGCGTCTCGCGAGAGATCTATATTCCGGTGCACAATGTGTTGGCAATTTATGCTAATGAAAATGGTCAGGGGATGGCGTTCGAGGTAGGGGCGGCGCCTGAAGATTCCGCGCCAGCGTCGGATACCGCTGGAACCGCGCCGGCCTTGTCGGCAGTGCCGTCGAAGGGTGTGGATTCGCCAGTGGTGGCCGATGTGCCGCCGCCTGCGCCAAGTGGCGACGACGAGCCCCCCAAGAAAGGCGGACGTCCGACCTTGACTCGGATCAAATAGCGTATAATCGTTGTTCTAAAGAACATGCCGACTTAGCTCATCAGGTAGAGCAGTTGATTTGTAATCATCAGGTGGCGGGTTCGAGTCCTGCAGTCGGCACCAATAAAATCAAGCACTTAGCCCAGCCTTCATGGCTGGGCTTTTTGCTATCTGTGCTCCGTGTAACCCCTATGTAACCCATCTGCGAGGACGATTCATCTGCCATCAGAATCGACTTAGCGGGCATGTGTAAAGCTTAAGGTGAATTAACACTTATGCTCATGTACAGAGGGTGCCTAATGACAAACGCCGTCGGTCCAAACCAGACGGTCTCGGTTCACTAAGAAACATGCGGCTCGAACGCCACCTAAATGAACCCGAGACCGTGCCACATATGGTCGGCCGTTGCCGGATGCTAGGGATTTTGCTTTCGTTTAGGCATCCTCCATCAGACCGTGGCTGCGGGTTGCGCGGCCGAACACAGGCTCGACCGATGACAAGCTCATTTTTTACGGAAACGATGCCGATCCTCGAGAACTACTGGAGGGCCATTATCGGCCGCAATGTCGCCTCCTACAAGTTCGCCCTAGCCAGATCGCTACTTGAGTTGGACATGAATAGCTCGTAAGCCTTGAGGAGCTCGCCGTGCCGTTTTCGCGGCACGTATGGGAGCATCTCCGAAACGAGAAGAAGCAAAGTACTTCCGCCAGCAGCCAATTCCTCCAGACCTGCGAAAAGTTAACCGCGGTGAAATCACGGAAACACGCTTGGTTGACGCGACTGTGTCGGCCCATGCTCAGCAAAAACCAGTCGAGCTGGCTGTCGAGACTTACAAGTTCATGGATACTGGCGAATTGAAGCTCTAGGGGGGCCATCAACGGGCGCGTGAGCAAGGGCGACTACAACCGGTTCATCTTTCTAACTAGAAACTCATGATATAGTTCCATGCCATAAGACCTTCTGTGGCCATTGTGTCACTAGGCTACGCCCCAAGGGGTTCCTTACTCCAACTACCGCTCCCAGCAACGATGCTAATGCCTCACGAAACAGCGAGTCGTCCCCGTCGGATGCCGCAAGCAGAGACTTTCGCCGCGCGCCAAGCAGTGCGCGCGGCCATGGCGGCGTCCCAGGAAAAGGAACACGCGTTTTTTACTGCCGCCGCCGACGCGGTTGGCAGGAGCATGAAAGCGCTGTGCGCCTCGTGGAGTACGCTCCTTACGACGCACGCCCTAGGCGACTCGCTGGCCATGCTGCATCGTTTTGCCACCGCAACCGGAATCGATGCCGACCGCTTGGTGGCTTGGCGCGACGCTCAGCGCAGCTTGGTGGCGGCGGAAGCGGAGTTGGCCTCGGCACACAGGGAGCTTGGGGCCGCCGAGGAGACGCGGTCGCAGTTCGCTGGCAGGTTGTGGGGTGCGAAAAAAGGATATGAGCAGGAGTACGCGCACCGCGACAGGATTGTCGGGAAAGCTAAAGCGAATCTTGAACATGAGCGCGCGATGGTCAGCCGTGCGGAAACGGTCATGGACAGGCTGTCCGAGTCCCTATTACGCGACTGCGTCGGCCAGTCCGCAACCTTATCGACCTCGGCCGAGTTCGGTGCAGAGGTCGCAAACATCTTGGGGAACATGCAGGCTGAAGCGACCAACATGCAGCAGAGGCACGATGCCGAGCAGGCCACACTGATGGAATCCGCAGCCGAGGCTTTTATTTCGGTGGCTGAACACTACCGGAAATCATAGGGACGACCATGCGCTCACTTGATAAGGCAGCGGCAAAGATCGTGCAGGAGGCGATAGCAACCGTCGAGATCCCGCCTGCCGACTTTAGGGGCCAATACAACCTGAAACGTGGCATTGCCGGGAGCGCCACGCTTGCTTCGATTGGCGCACTCGGCGGCGCTAGCGTCGGCATCGCAATGTTCGGCACCGCATTCAGCGGCGCCTGGGTATTTGCGCCAGCCCTGGGGATTGTCGGCCTTTTGGCCGGGCGAATAGGCACGTAATCAGTACTTTTTCGTGGGTCGGTTTGCTATTGCCGACTCCCCGAAAATGCCCTGGCGGCCGTTTTGGATGGCCGAGTTCGGCAGGAACTTCGCCCCGGCCAGCGCTTTTACACAGTCTTGGCCGGTTGCAGACGTTGTCTTGGTCTGCGTGCAGCGGTCGCGTCCGGCCGGGCCCAACACGGACAAAATTCCAATTTAGCGGTCAGTCGCTGTGCGCTGCCGGCACGCGCGTGAAAGTGCTTGGTCCGGCCAAGCCTTTCCGCCGCTATTTCGACAGTGCAGGCATCCATGATTTCTTGCCGAAGCGGGGCGGCTGCGGGCCGCTTTCCAGCGTCTGGCGCTGGATCTTCCACCAGTGCAGATAGAACGCAGGGTCTGGGCTGATGAAGATCATATTCCGCTTGGCCAGACTTCCCTGGACGAATAGCTCAGTAAAAAGCGTGGCAGCGAACAGCATCGGTATGGGCGCGGACGGCCGGTCAGCTTTTTCCCCGAAATCGAAGCAAGCATCCCAGAGTTCGTCGAACCGTTCGGCAGTCAGCGGCCGCCCGCTGCGCCACTTCCCCACATTGCTCGCCAGATTTCCACGGCCGCGCAGCTGGAGCCATTGAACCATCTTGTCCGCGGCCGGGACTCGCTGGGGCCACTTCTTGCAAGGGCTCTCACGCATCATGCGCATGCAGGCGGTCGCATCGAGTAGGCGCCTGGTGGGGTAGTGATAGAGGTTACGCGTGGTGCGGATTGATGTCCCCCCGGACAGGTCGACACGAGGGTTCAAGCGAGGGAGTAGGGCCGCGAAGAAGGGCGTGGCTTCCCAGTCAGCCAAGTACACCGAGCCGAACTCCAAGTCGAGTGTCGCGAGCAGCTGGAACAGTGTGTTGAGAACGAACACCGCGGCTGGGTGGTCGAGCTCTCCCCAGGATCGCGCTTCGCGCAACTGCTGCCGGGTGTACTCGGCGCTGGCACCGGTATCCGGATCCTCCAGCTGCTCGTCCCGGATCCATGTTGCGTCCAATAGCGTCTGGGTCCAGCCCCGGACATCGTCATTGGCGCGGTGCTCGGCCAGCTGCTGCTCCAGCTGGTCGATCTGGCCGGCGAGCTGCACGAACGCCGGGTACAGGTCGCATCGATTCTGGAGGCCGTAGGCAAAGCTGCTCACGAAGCCGGGGCAGGCTTGTAGCCCATCAACGAAAGCCAGACTCTCTTCGGGCGGCCAGGCTTTCCCATCGAGGTTCGTGCGCAGCTTCTCGCGACTGTCGGCCGCGATCTGCTTGAGCACCTGGATGTCGGGAGCTGTCACCCGACCAAGCCAGTTGCGCACGGTCCGCTCGGAGACGAATTCGCGCCCTACCGTGGCGATGACGCCCGCGATCTTCCGGTCGTGCATTCGCTCGAAAGCCTTGAGGATGATGGTCATGATCATGGGATGAAGGCCGTTCGAGGAGCTGAGCCGGAAGGATACCCCGGCTGGCACCGCCGGCGCCAGCCGGCGCTGGAGACGTTACTGCCCCTACTTGTCAGCCTTGCTCTGCAGGCGCCTCACCCATGGTGCCTGTTGGCCTCCATTAGCGGCAGCGGTGCTGCGCTGGATGCGCTGGACGGCTTCCTTGGTCACGGGCGTCTTCGGTGCTGGACGCTTGGCAGCTGGGGTGGCGGATTTTGGCATGAGATTCTCCTGGTGGTCGCCGCCGGCGCTTCCGGCGGTGCACACATTCTCCGCGAGGTCGTCACCACCGTTATGCCGCGAGTCGGAAAGGCAGGATTTTGCCGCCACGGCGCCGGTAGCCGCTCAGCCGCCAGCGTCGAGTTCGGCCACCCGCTCCCTGGCCCATGGCACTTCCTTGCGTTTGCGCACCCCGAAGATGTATCCCCGCAGCGGGAAGAACCCTTCCTCGACCGGGATGATCCTGCCCCAGGTGCTGTGGTCGCCATCCTTGTTGTTCTGGGCCTTGGTGAGGATCACCGTGGTGTCGTGCTCGAAGAAGAACTTGATGAAAGCGTCGCGGTCCAACTGCTCTTCCCCGAAAAGTCGTCCGTAGCGCGTCTCCCTTGGGTACCAGTGCCCACGCTGCTGGGTCGTCCTCTTGCCGGCTTCGGCGATCTCGCGCAGCGCCTCCTCGCTGATTCCGATGACGCGCCAGGAATGCTCGCAGGAGGCGAGGCTTTCGAGCGCTAGCTGGCGTGCCCATTTCGAGATCGCCGGCGGCGCTGTCCTCAGCAGCAGGTAGTTCTTGTAGAGGAAGTCAGCGGTGTCAGGGTCAGGGCAGTAAGGGCGGTTGATCTCGTGCATGGGCTGGCAGTAAGGTTGAGGGGACACCAGTGTAGGTGGGCTCGGCCGTGTCAGCAAGGCCAAGCCGCCAGCAGCGCCAGGATCGCCAGGATCGCCAGGGAGCAATCAGTCTTGCAATCAACGGTCGGTCATGACGTCAGCACTGGTATCGCGCGCCGCTCACGTACACTGTGTACCCGACTGCCGGCGCCAAAGCCGCGCTGCGTGGACCTGCATTCCCTCCACCAGCAGCGCGACCGCCACCAAAACTGCAATTAACGGTCAGTCTACTGTGAGGTAACCTAACTTTTTCGGACACTTCCATTTGATAAAATCATCGAGGGGGAGTGAAAGCATGAAATTGACGACATACACACCGGAGTTCCGGGCCGAAGCAGTGAAGCTGGTCTTGGCCCAGGGCCTCACGTTGGACGAAGCGGCTAAGCGGATCGCCATGCCAAAAGGGACGCTGGCGAATTGGGTTGCCGCTGCTAAGCGAGGTACAGATCCGACAGCGCCACCTAGCAGTCGAAGCGTGTCAGAGCTGGAAGCCGAGGTGGCAAAACTGCGCAAAGAACTGGCCGTCGAGCGCATGGAGAAGGAAGTGCTAAAAAAGCCCACCGCGTACTTTGCGAGGGAGTCGCTGCCCGGTACGCGTTCATAAAATCTGTGCGACTCGATTACCCGCTTGGCTTGTTGTGCCGCGTCTTCGACGTATCGCGCAGCGGGTTCTACGCAGCGCACGATCGTCCACCATCGCAGCGCGCGCAAGACGATGAGAGATTGAAGATTGCGATCAAGGCTACTCATGTGCAGACCCGCGAGACGTACGGGCCATTGCGGCTGCAACCAGAGCTAGTCGCCCGGGGCTTCAGTACAGGGCGGGACAGAGTCGTCAGACTGCGGCAGGAGCTTGGCCTTCGCTGCAAACAGAAGCGCCGGTTCAAGGCCACCACAAACTCGCGCCACGCCTTTCCGGTAACGGACAATTTGTTGAAACAAACCTTCGAGCCGACACGGCCGAATGAAGTGTGGGTCACTGACATTACCTACGTCATGACGGATGAAGGATGGCTTTATCTTGCTGGTGTGAAGGATGTCTTCACCTGCGAACTCGTGGGGTATGCGATGGGGCCGCGCATGACGCAGGATCTGACGGCACAGGCATTGTGGCGCGCAGTGCGCAGCAAGCGCCCAGCGCCTGGCTTTATTCATCACTCTAACCGCGGCACGCAGTACTGCTCAGATGATTACCGCAAACTGGTTGCGCAGTTCGGCATGCAGGCTTCCATGTCGCGCAAGGGAAACTGTTACGACACTCAGTCTATGATGAGCTCGAACGCCTGCCGAATCTGATAATTTCGGCTATTTCCCTGGCCCGCGCCTCGGCAACATGAGGAACCGAATACCTGCTCTCCGCCTTCAGAAACAGTCTCGACACCCGTTTCGGCAGCTCTGACCAGTCCGCAGCGCGACCGCCTGAAAAGAAGCGCGGAGCGAGTATTTCCAGATACGGTTGTTAACCGCCCAGTGTGGCGTGGATCCCGACAGCTGCATGCCACTGACTGTGTCCACCCGGGTTTCTAGTTCTGACATTCTTGTGACACTCCTGTATTTACCGCTTCTTTTCGGCTTTTCCGATAGCGATGTCCGGCAAAACCAGCTCATCAATTTGATTATGTTGCCAACATGCACGATTTGATCAGGATAACCGAGAATCACGTGGATGTCTGCTGCTGTCGCTGGACGTCACGATTACGCAACGTCCATTGCCCGCGAGGCTAGGGGATCACGCGCCCTTCCTTTATGCCCGTGATGAACCGTACCCTCACCTGCATCTCTGCTTACGGCGCGTCACGCCGTCACTGCTGCCCGATCCGTTTAGGAACGCGGCATCAGTTGTTACCGTATGCTCCGCCTGTCCGTACGCTGCCGCCGTGGCCCCCTCTGGCGCCCCGCCGGAAGATGATGGAGTCCCCGTGTCCGGCCGCCGGACCGCCCACGGGCCAGCATCGATGTGCGGATACCGGCCAGGGCCCTGCCTGCTTTGGCATTCCGGCCGGGAGTGCGCAGCAGGCCCGGTGGGCAGCCATCGCATCCTGATAATCGAATCCGGTATTGCGATACCGGTCACACCCGTATTTACAGCCCATCGAAAACAGGCGAATCCGGCGCGTCTGCCGTTCAGTCCCGAATGGCCTTGGCTGCTGCGAACCGGCACGCCTTGCTGAAGCCGGTGTCCACTCCCGCGAAATCGATATTGCGCAATGAAAATAATACCTATAATAAGTATATGGGCCGAACGTCCGTTTCCCGCCGGGAACCGAACGGGCTTGAGCCGGAATTCTGCTTATTCCGGGACGTAGTTAGCATGCAGCACCTGAAGCCGCATTAAACGAAAGCGCTATGATGATGACAGTGCAGGAGTATTTATCCCGGTTGACCCAGAGTGTCGTGGACTTTCTGGAAAAGGAGCTTCCCGCAACCGGTGGCGCGTCATGGTGGCAGAAAACCGTCATGGAGAAACTGACGGTGCAGCAGACCAGGGTAGCGGAACAGAGGCAGTTTTCGGTGCTGCGGGATTTTGATCTGGCTGCCCTGCTGAACCTGCTTGAGCGAAACTGGCGCGCAATCTCTGACAGGACGCTAGGGCTCGATTACAGGCGTGGCCTGAACCTGATTATCGAACTGAAGAACATTCGCAACCATTACGCGCATGAGCCGACCTCGGGCACCGAGCTGGGACAGCAGCTGCGGGACGTCGACTCTATCATCCGTCTCCTCAGGGTGCTGGGCGCGGATGCTGCACGTATCGGGCAGGGAGAAGCGCTGCACCGTGAACTGATGGTGCGCATGCTCGGCTTACAGAACGGCCAGAGCGCCGGCGACAAACAGGATGCCGTGGAATCCGGTGAAACAGGCCCGGGTGAAGAAGACGGGACGGGGCCGGCAGCCTCCGGGGCGGACACGGATGACCCGCAGACTGGGGTCCCCGTCCACTGGCTCCGGGCGGGCACCATCCTCGAGGAGGACGTCCTTAGAAAGATGCGTTCGGCTACCTATGTGGGCATCGATTTTGGCACCTCAACCAGCGTTGCCAGCATTGCCGCAGTGGGCAGGGATGGCCGAGGACTGCATACCACCGCCCTCGACATCAGGCAGCTGGACGAGCTGGGACGCGAGATCCACTCGCCGCTTGTGGATACCTGTCTGGCCTGGCACAACCGGAAGCTGCTGTTCGGTGTCGGCGCCGCCAGGCTCAGGCAGGAGCTGGCCGGTAACGAGACAGTCTGGACGTCGTTCAAGATGGGACTGGGCGTCGATCTGGGCCCGGTCTACAGCCGCACCGCACTGCCCGCCGGGAAGTTTGCATACACCATCGAGAAGCCACAGCAGGCCGCTGCCGTTTTTCTTGGGCTCCTGTGCGACGGCATCAGGGAATATGTCTGCAAGCATGGTCTCCCCGCGCAGATCTACTATACGGTGACGGTTCCGGCGTCCTTTGAAGCCAACCAGCGCCGGGACCTGTTTGCCGCCCTCGCGTCTGCCGGTATTCCGGAGAGCGAAATCTGCCTGATGGACGAACCCAACGCGGCGTTTCTGAGCTATCTCGTCGACATGGAAAGCCGCAGCTCGGGCGCACGCCTGGTCGATGCCGTGCAGGCCAGAAAACGCAATGTGATCGTGTTCGACTTTGGTGCGGGCACCTGCGACATTTCCATCCTTGAAGTAAGCGTTTCAAGGGAATCCGTCCTGTCGCGCAACCTGGGTATTTCGAAGTTCTGGGCCTTGGGTGGAGATGACATTGACCGGGCCATTGTGGAACAGGTGCTGCTGCCCCAGCTTTGCGGCGGCGAAAACGTGGCCAAGTACTTCTTTACCACAACGCAGCTGGAACAGCAGGTACTGCCGCGGCTGAAATCCATCGCCGAAACGCTGAAAATCGCCTGCTGCGAACTTGCTGAACAAAAAGGCTGGAAAACGGTCGAGGATCTGAAAAACGCGGGCACCACGGTGACGGCAAAACCCGGCATGCCTTTCAGTATTGCAGGGAAGGAGTGGCATATCGGCGAGCCACGGATCAGGCTGGACCAGTTCGCCGGCATCATGGCTGCGTTCGCAGGTCAGCCCGGCAGCCCGCCCGGCGCCAGCAAAATCATTGATGTGCTGCAGCCGATCGACAACGCTCTGGAAAAGGTGGAACTGACCAGGGACGACATCGATGTGGTGCTGTTCATCGGGGGCAGCTGTGAAAACCCCGTGATACGCCACTATGTGTCACGGCATCTGGGACGTAACGTCGAAAGCATCACTCCAAGGGATCTGCGTGCCCACGTTTCGCAGGGAGCGGCCCTGTACACCCTGTTTACACGGGGCGCAGGGATCGACCCAATCAGACCGATCACCAGCGAAACCATCTATGTCATGACCGCCGGAGAGAGGCTCGAGCCTGTGGTTAGGGCCTGTTCCCCCGTCCCCTCCGAAGGACTGCTCCAAGAGCAGCTGCGGGTCATCAGGTCCGGGCAGAAAACAGTCGAACTGCCGTTTTTTTCCGGGAACGCAAGCAGGCCTGTCGGAATCATGCAGCTAAGGGCACCAGCGGGAAGCCAGGGCTTCCGGGAGGGTGAGTACGTCAGTATCCAGTGGTCGGTCAGCAGGGAAAAGATCCTGCGCGTCGTCGCCGAGGCGAACGGTGTCAGACAGACTGGCGAGTTCCAGAATCCGCTGGCCAACGAGGAGATGACCGAGGAAGTCCTGAGGATGCTGAAAGCCAGGCAGGCTTTCAATACTTCCGTTCTTGAGGGGAAGGGCCGCCCGGCAGCCACCGTTACTCTGGCATATGCCAACGCCGCGATCGCCGCAGGGAACTGGCGGCTTGCAGCCGAGCTGCTGGAAGTGGTGGAGCGCCTCGACAGCGAGGCTGACCATTCAACCACCATCTGCTACTGCTACTCGATGGACGGCGACACGAAAAGTTCGCATAAATGGTCGGAAACGGCATATGAAAGAAGACCGTCCGCATTAACCTCGTATAACCTGGCGCTGGACAAACACCGGATCCGGAACATGCCCGCGTACGAGCAGCTGATGCTGGAATGCCTAGGGCACGATCCCGACTATACGGCCGCCCTCGTAGCCTACGGCCGGCACCTGATGGCGCAGGGCGATCCTACGGGCGCCGAATATCTGCAGCGTGCATTCGATATTTTCAGACAGGAAATGGAAGACGCGGAGCTGGACAGCACTGACATCCCGCGGTTCCGGCTCGCAGCAAATGCACTTGGCAAGGAAAGCGTGCTCTCCGCGATCGAAAAATTCGAGAAGAGGACGCAGCCGAAGAAAGCTTCACGCGGGTTCCGTTACGAGAACCTCGCCGGCAGCATCAGTTCTCCCGATAACCAGCCTGGCCCGTCCGGGGAGTACTGACATGGAATGGATGGTGCCACTCAGAAGGCTGGATGAGGCGCAGCAGAACGTACTGCGGCAATGTGCCAGTATTGGCGACCAGCCAAAATGGGTCGAGGGCTTTGCCGGCTCGGGGAAGACGGTTCTGCTAGTACACGCCATACAGGGCTACGTGCAGAAAAACCCGGACAGCAGGGTATGCATCGTCGTGTTTACGCGCGCCCTGGTGGACCTGATCCGCTCCGGGCTCGCCCCTGAATTCCGCCCGCGGATTCCGGTCATGACCTACCTCCATTTCGTCAACAAGGACAACCGGCACTACGATCTCGTGGTGGTCGATGAGGTGCAGGACGTGCCCGCGAGCATTCTTGGCGTCATCCGCAAAAAAGCGGACAGACTGCTAGTGGGCGGGGATGACGCCCAGAGCATTTATGAAAGCGGGAGCCGCGCCGGAAAGATCGAATCGATCCTGCAGCCCGACAGGATGAAGCTGCCAATGGTGTACAGGCTGACCAGAAAAATCATCAATGTGGTCAGAAACATACTGCCAGACAATAATATTGTGACCGCAACCTCCGGACGGATGGAGGAAATCCAGGTGACGCTTGCGCATGCGGACTCGTGGGAAGCGGAAATGACTTGGGTATGGCACCAGGCGAAACGGTTCACCGAAACGGGACATCCGTGTGTCATCGTGTTGCCCGACCACCTGGTAATCCAGCACTTCATGCGTTTTGTTGCCGGTCAGGACGGGCGGTCCCTACCGCATTTTCCTCCCGACGCCTGGAAAAAGTACGATTACTCTGCCGTGAATCAGGACTTCCTTGATGCGGCCGCAGGCGTGTGTCTCCAGTACCTGGGCAATGGTCATGGTTCCCTCGAGGATTCGGATGCACGGCCCGTCGTCTATGTGATGACGTACCACAGCATTAAAGGGCTGGATTTCCGCACCGTGTTTTTACCCCTGCTGACCCCGGAAACCAGGTTCTGGAAAGACCCGGACATAGACCGGCGTCTGTTCTTCGTCGGCGCTACGAGAAGCCGCCGCGATCTTTTCATGTCCTATCATGGCAGCGAGCCTCACCCCTACGTGCAGGGTATGCCGGCTGAGGAGCTCCACAAAATGGAGATAGCCGCCGGGGATGACCAGAACGACGACGGCGGCTTTACTTTTTAGGTTCATTTGGGGACCCACATGCACAGATATTTCATCGGTATTTCCGTCAGCGAACTTCAGCAGTGGCTGGCAGACGACGTGCTGCCAGTGCTGACAGGCAGGATTGCACACGGCCGAATGCACGCCGGCGCGGCCTCATCAGGCCTGTCGCCGGAAAGCCTGTTCAGGACCCTGCCGGCGTTTGCGCCGGATGATCCGGCGGGGGTACTGATTGCCGAGATCAGCGGCCCGGGAACCTGGGGGGAAGACGAGAATCCCGGCATCCGCTGTCTGCCGTTGTCCGGGGTGAAAAAGTTTATTCCGCTTTCGGAGGATGCAGGAACAGCCCTGACCCTGCATCTGGCCGGGATGGTCAACCTGTCTCCAGCCATTTTCGAGCACGAATTTACTCATTTCAGGATCAGCCGGAAGGCCGTCGCTTCGAACGGCGCCGGGAATCTGTTTGCGAACCTGCTGATCGACCATGGTCTGCGCAGGTTTGTGGCGGACAGCGACTTCGCCGACTCGCTGCCCCGTGCCCTCATGGCCGCTGAACACAGAAAACCGGATGAAATCGCGGAACTCTTCCGCGAGCAGGCCGTTGATGCCCCGGAAACGTGGGTGGAACGCGCCTTTGGTGACACCAAGCCTGCCAGAAACAACAGGCCCGTCAACCTGAACGGCATGCCACCCAGTCTCAGGGGCGTTTACGTTCTGGGCGTGCTCATGGCGGGCACTGACACGGTGAACGATCAGACCGCGGAAGTCCGTACGGTCTGGGACGGTCTGCGGGAGAAGACAAATGGTGCCGAACCCTCTCTGGCTTTGGTCTATGGCGATCCTGCATTGTCCCGGCTGGAAATTTGCCTCGACGTTGCACAGAAAGTCACTGCGAGGATCAGTCTGGTGACACTTGCCCTGTTTCTACACTGGAAACTTGCCTTTCACGACCAGCGCTCGACGGTCGATGTGCCGTCAGTACTGAATGATGTAAAAAGCCTCGCCGGCCTTGTGAAGCCAGAACAGATTGCAAATGCGCTCTGGATGATGGGCGCCTACCTTGGCATGGAACACATTGCACCAACCTACCGCCATCTGCATCGACAGAAGTATCCTGCGCTGCTGTTTGCGGGCCAGGAAGAGCGTCTGGAACCGGTACCTGCCTGGCAGCTGAAAGACGCCGCCTCTCCGCCAGCACACGAACCTGCCGCCGTGCCAGTCCGCGGTGCCGGAGCGGCCAAACCAGCCCCGAACGGGCCCGCGCTGACTGACAGCGCGGCCAGCAGCCACGCACAGCAGGCAGGGGATCAGGAAATGAAGGACCTCCTGGCGGCAAGGCAGACGGAGGACACGCAGGAACATGTTCCCTACAGTGCCGGGCCGTCCCCTGCCCCGTCACTTCCCGGCGAAGGTCCCTCGGCAGGCAATACCGTTGTGATTTCGGAAGAGGCACGGACGCTCCACGCCGCGCAGGTGCTCCGGACAGATGACGAAGCCAGTGAAACGCCAGGACAGACGGATGAGACCGCACCGGCCCTGCCGGCGAATGAAGTTCCTGTCACCGGCGGTGCTACGACGCCTGACGCGGCGTTACCGGACGTACGGGGTACAGAGCCGGCCCCGCCTGCTGTGCCTCCCGTGTCTGAAGGTGCCAAGGAGCCAGGAAACGCAAACCCGTCGCAGACAGGTTCACGGACGGCGCATTCTGGCAAAAAGTCTCCGAGGAAAGCAGCCGCACGGCAGGGCAACGACATAGGCAACAAGGCGAACGTCACTGCGAAAGCGCCGGTGACCGTACCGGCGGTGGAAGAAACCCCTGGTGATCCGGCAGAAACGGAAGGCAGCCCTAAAGCACGCCGGAAACGAAGCGCACCAGAAAAAGCCGTTCCGGCACAGGGTGGTCTGGACCTCGGGTAGCGCAGACAGTATCAGCCGCAAAAAACGCCCTGGTGGCATACGGCTGCCCGCGCTGGCAGGCGGCCCGATCCGGTCTTCCGCCGACCGTGAAAGCCTGGGGCATGGCAGGGCTGCCTGGAGCGGCTCAGCCGTGTACAGCCTGCCGTGGGGGTATGACGCCCACAAGGCCATTCATGACTGCACGTGCTGCGCGCCGGGGGCGAACGCATAGCTGTCCAGGCTGGCAAGGAAGCGCAGGGCCATCGCCGCCGTCTGGACCGCCTAGGTGCGCAGGTCGCCTTCCCCCTACCCTGTGTGGCTCGTAAACCGTTTGCAGTACGGCCTTCGTCAGTTCGCCGAATTCCTCTCCAAGTATGGCGACGGCATGAAGGGGGTCGGTCGGCCAGGTCGGGAACTTGTGGGTTGCCCGCACAACCTCGTCCATAACTAGCTGCCAGTCACCGGGCAGGCCGGCTGTGCCGGTGACAGCGGGTGAGTCACCGGCCATCCGCGGAAGGACGGGAACTGCGCCGGCAGCGCACGTCCCCTCTTTCATGGACCGGATGGCCGCTGCCAGTCCGCCGTGCCCGGGGCCTGGATGTTCGTTCGTAGGCCAGCGCCGCTTCCTCGAGCGCCGTGTCCCGGACCTGGCGCAGGGCCAGCAGTAGGTCCGCATTCTGTTTTCTCAGCTGTTCAATCTCTTCCATGTCATTGTCGTCAGGTGTAGGGTGGCGGGCGGCGCAACGGGTGTTACGGAGCCATTTTCTGTCAAGCACAGCAGTATGCCCGGTCGGGGTGCGGTACCGCTACTGCTACCTGCCGCGCAGGGGAAACGGAAGCGCCCTGCGGCTGGCATGCACCGGTGGACGGCATGGGCGGAAGCCGCATCGCCGGTGCGAAGGTGATGAAGCGCACGATCCTAACCGCTGCAGACTTCTGCCAGGGCTCCCGCCCTGTCCGGCGGCCTCCGGTCATCCGTTGCGGCCTGTCTCCCGTTCCCGGCCAGCCGTTTACGCGTCCGTAACTGCGGACCTGCAGAAATCGATCACTGTTGTCACTCGTGCACATTCGGCATGGGCCTGACAGCACGGCGGCAATACACGGGTACCGTCTTTACGTGACAGATCAAAACAATAAGTTCCACTGTTCTCCCCCCGTTCAAATATAATTTCCCAAAAGATCCCTAGCATCCCAACCACCTAACACATCGCGGCTGACTGCCCCGTACGGAAGTATCCATGAACGACCTGATCAACGAGCCGGATGCATCCCGGCTCATCTTCGGCCTGCGTGACACCGGCTATAACGTCAAGACCGCGGCCGCCGACATCATCGACAACTCGATCGCCGCCGAGGCCGACCGGATTTACGTCGAGATCGTGCTGAACGCTGACGGCAGGAAGTTTGTCTACTTTGGCGACAATGGCAGGGGAATGGACGCTGCAGGCGTGCACCGTGCCATGCGCTATGGCGCCCCCGAGCGCGAGAACCGGGAGAGCCTGGGAAAATTCGGTCTGGGTCTCAAGACCGCGTCGAGCTCTGTCTGCCGGCGGTACACGGTCATCTCGCGCAGCTCGCCAGACCAGGGCCTCGCCAAGCTGACGTGGGACTTGGATCACGTAGCCGACGCCCGGGCGTGGGAGATGCTGAAAGAGCCGGTCACGGCAGACGAGCAGGACGTGTTCGAGGAGATGTGCGGTCCTACCGGCACACTTGTCATCTGGGAAAAATGCGACCGGATCCTGACCAAGGAGTACGAGCCCGGCAGTACGCAGGAGCGCGGCGCGGTGGCGCGGCTGGCAGAAAGCCTGTCGAAGCACCTGTCGCTGGTCTTTCACCGCTTTCTCGACAGCGGGGACGCGCGCGAACGCAACGTCGACATTCTGGTCAACCAGCAGCCCGTCGAGCCGTGGAACCCCTTCTATCCTGCACGCTCGGAGCAGGTTCTCGCCGAAAAGATGCAGCGTCTAGAGGTCGAGATGCCGGACGGGTCCATCGAAACCGCGACAATGCGGGCGTGGCTGCTGCCCCACCGTCTCGACATGACGAGGGATGAGGAAAGGCAGCATGCCCGCATCACCAACCGCGCCCAAGGATTCTATGTTTACCGGGAAGGGCGCCTGATTCAGGATGGTGGATGGCTTGACGTTTTCGGCGTGCCCGAGCCCCACTACTCCCTGCTGCGGATCGAATTCGACTTCGGTCACCGGCTCGACGACGCATTCCGCATCGACGTAAAAAAGTCCCGCATCCTGTTCCATCCCGAGCTGGCAGACGGCCTGCGCAGGCTGCTCCTGCCGATCTACCGCGAGGCCAGCCTGCGGTATCGCAGGAAAAACCGCGACCAGAATGGTGCAAAGCCGGTTGACCATACCAGTGCCAACAAGAACATCGGCGACACCGGAAACGCGGCAAAGCCGCAGGTGGCCTCGGTGGACCCGGCGACGCAGTCAGCCATCGTGTCCAACAACCACGGTGCGAAGATCAGACTGCGGGTACCGGTCCAGAACCATGTGAATGCCGACACCATGTTTGTCGAAGCCGTCGACAGCATCACCAGCGGCGAGCTGTGGCAGCCTGCCCTGCGCGCCCCGGACGCCGAAGGCTACGTTCCGGCAGTCCTGCTCAACAGGCATCACGACTTCTACCAGAAGATCTACAAGCGGGCCGCGGCGAACGGCTACGCCGTGGAAGGCATGGATCTGCTGCTGTGGGCGTTCGCCGTGGCCGAGCAGAACAATACGAACGAAGAGATGGCACCGATCTTCCAGGACATCCGCGAAGAAATTTCCAGCAACCTGCGCAAGCTGCTGCGCAACCTGCCGGAACCGGAGCCGGCCGAGCTGGCGGACCAGGACGACGTGGAGTGACATGATCACCGACCGGATCCAACTCATCCTGGGTGAGCTCCAGGAAGGTACGGGCGCGGCCTTTGCCGGAACGGTGCGCCATGACAGGCTGCGGCGCAGCCTGAAGATCTGGTTCGCGGATCTGGACGAACGGCATGGCCCGGTTGCCGAGCTGGTTCCCTACGGGCTGAGGGGACACCATGTCAAACTCGGTTTCGGAAATTTTTCCGCGGCGGTCGTCAGGCAGATGCAGCAGGCGGCGGAGGAAGATGTCCAGCTGGCACGCGCGCTGGTGGCCTCGATCCGGCCCGGGGTTGTGCTGGAGATGCCGGGACAGAACCCTGCCAGCTGGCTCATCAGGGACGGTTCCTTCAGGATCAGCGCCACGGTGCGGAATCTCGACGGGCCCCATTCCGACCAGGCACTCGCCGCCACCTGCCGTGAGGTCATCGTTCCCCTCATGGCAGCCATGGCAGAACTGATCGGCTACGACCTGATCGACAGCCCGGAAGAAGACGGCGACGACATCTCCGAGGGCGCGCTGCTCCGTTCCGTCGTGCGCAGGCGGGAACGCAATCCGCGCAACCGGCTCCTCTGCATCCGCATTCATGGCGAGCGCTGTGCGGCCTGCGGAATAGCCCCCCGCGCCCGGTATGGCGCCGCCGGCAGTGTGATCGAGGTTCATCACCGCCAGCCGCTGTGCACGCTGGGACAGCCGCGTGCCTACGATCCGCGGACCGACCTGGTGCCGCTCTGCCCGACCTGCCACCGGGCAGTCCACACGCGGCGTCCCCTGCCCTATTCTCCCGAAGAACTCAGGGACCTGATGGGAGCAGGCGGTGACTGACCCCGCAGTCCTGCCCGAGAGTTTTGCGGAGCTGCTGGCCTGCTTCCCCGACGGGTTCACGCTGTCGGAACGGGTCGTCGAGCCCGTACTGCTCGTGCAGCGGGCCGGCGGGAAGATCCGGGCCACGCTCGCCGGTATCCGGACCGTCAGGGGCGTTTCCACCACAGTTGCCGCTCCCACCCATAGGCACGGCTGGGTAGCCGACGGTACGACCATCAGGCCCCTGCCCCGCGATGCGGCGCGGGTGTTCAGAAACCGGCTGGGAAGCCTCGACCCGGACGACCTCCGTTACAGCGAAGCCGTGCGGCTCATTCGCGAAGAAAGCCCGGAACTGCGTGCCATACCGGCACCGTCGTTCACGGAAGACGGCCGGCAGGCTGCCGAGCAGATGGCACCGGAGCTGCAGCCTGCCGGCCTGAACGCCCGCCTCTTCCCCTATCAGGCGCGCGGAGTACGCTGGATGTGGGAAACCGTCTGCATGACGGGAGGTCTGATCCTCGCCGACGAAATGGGGCTCGGGAAGACAGTGCAGATTATCGCCCTGCTTCTTATGGATCTTCCCGGCCCCGAGTCCCCCGCCCTGATCGTCTGTCCTACCAGTCTGATCGCGAACTGGGAGAGGGAATTCGCGCGCTTTGCGTCGGGCGTGCAGGTACTGGTTCACCGCGGACCAAACCGGACCGGGGTTTACCGTGGCCTGCAGAAGGTCAACGTGGTGATTGCGACCTATGACACGGTGGTCAACGATGTCTCGCTCTTCTCGTCGTTCGAATGGTCGTGGGTGATCTGCGATGAGGCGCAGGCAATCAAGAATCCGGACTCCCACCGGCGCCAGGTCATCGCATCGCTGCCCCGGCGCAGGACAATTCCGATGACTGGCACACCGGTCGAGAACAGCCTCGCGGACCTGTGGTCGCTTGCCGACATTGCCATTCCCGGGCTGCTGGGCCCGCGCCAAGATTTCGAAAAGACGTATGGCGACACGATCGAGGCGGCCCAGGCCCTGCGTCCGGTAACCGATCCCGTCATACTCAAGCGGCGGGTGGCCGACGTTGCCGGCGACCTGCCCGAGCGGCTCGACATCGACGTCCCCCTCGATCTGGAAGACGGGCTGGTCGATGCCTACATCAGGGTGCGGCGCGAGACCCTGGCCCGCTATCCCGTGGCAGGCGCACTTGTTGCGACACTCCGGCTGCAGCTGTTCTGCGCCCACCCGTGGCTGGCCCAGGTACCGGGTGCGGAAGGGGAAGAGGCGGACGAGGCCACGCTCGCGCGCACCGGCGCCATTCCACTGATGACCCCGAAACTGGAACGAGCGCGCGACCTGCTGCTTGAGGCATTTTCGACAGGCAAAAAAGTCATCGTTTTTGCCCTGTTCAATCGGATCGGCGAACTGCTGCTCGAAGCCACGGGACGGCGGGACAGTCTCTTCTGGGAGGCGATCAACGGTTCCACTGACCAAGCGCTGCGCCAAGAGATCGTCGACCGGTTTGCTGCACATGTGGGTCCGGCATGTCTTGTCCTGAACCCGAGGGCGGCTGGTGCCGGACTCAATATCACGGCGGCCACGGTTGTAATCCATTTTACGCCCGTGTGGAATCCGGCCCTGGAAGCCCAGGCCAGCGCCCGGGCACACCGTCGGGGCCAGACGGAACCGGTAACGGTCTATCGCCTTTTCTACAGGGATACGGTTGAGGAAGTGATGATTGACCGCTCTGTCTGGAAGAACACCCTTGCAAACGAGTCCGTCCCGGTCTCCTCGCGCGACGCGGCGGACATCAGGCGCGCCCTCGAAATTTACCCGAGAAAAACATGACGAAGAAATCCTTTAGCAAGATCTTGAGCGCAAACGATATCGGCAAGACAGGGACCCACCAAGCCGGCATTCTGGTTCCGAAAGGCGAACAGGAACTCCTTGCGTTTTTTCCTTCCCTTGATGCGGGGGTCAAGAACCCGGATGCTTGGATTCATTGCACCGACGAGCAGGGGGAGCAGCGCAAATTCCGTTTTGTCTACTACAACAACAGGCTGCACGACCAGGACGGAACCAGGAACGAGTACCGCCTGACCTACATGACCAGGTACCTGAAGGAGATGGCAGCCGAGGAAGGCGACGCGCTCGAGTTCTCCCGTGCGGATGGCGCTGCAGGCTACTTCATCCGCCTCGTACGGAAACCCGCGGCTGCGGCAGAACCGGGGGACGGTCCGGTGCGCATCAAAATTACTGCCGGCTGGCGTCGGGTTCACTGATTCCGGTAACGCATTCCGCCTTCATCAGGCACCACAGAGCCGGCGTCACTTATGCCATCGTCCAAGCTGCCCGCGCAGACGGCCGGATGTGCCGGTGCCGTCGCATGCACCGCAGGCCTTCAGTCCGGAACTGCGTGATGCCAACCCCGTTCAGCCCTGTGACCGCTCCACGCACGCACTGTTTTCATCAGGCGCCGGGAATTTTCCGGTTTCAGCCACGGGAAACCGACGCGGTATGCGGGAGCCGCAAAAGCGATGAGGCGGCGCGGCACATCCCGTTCATTCGCCGAAAATCCTGCTCCAGCACACAGTAGTCCGCCGCGGTCATCACCTCTCCACCGTTATCCGGTCACGCCGGCACACTGCAGGGCGCGACACGGTCTGCCGCTTCCGTACCCTAAAGGCATGTCTGTACGCTAGGGACGCCAGTCCTGCGTACAGGTCGTCCGGCCCGCTTCGTGGCCAGGGCAGCGGGCATTTTCACCGTCAGATGCGTGGCAAACTGTCCCGACTCGCGTCCGCTTTCGGGCAGCCAGATGCTCATACCCACGATGTGTGCCGGCGCATCGAGCGGGGCACGGTCCTTCCCGTGCGGCGACGGTTTGCTTTTGCTGTCGATCAGGTACAGGAGCAGCTGCGGCACGTTGCCTACCCCGCCTTCGGTGCGCAGTGCCGAAATGGTATCCTTGGTCGGTTTTTCCGAGACCGGTCCGTCCGCGAGGCTGTCCGCAAGCAGGTCGCCCGGATCACGCAGTACACCGACGGATACCGAAACACCCGGCCTGCTCCTTGCCAGCAGGCGCGTACGGTCGACGCGTCCGACGGCACCGCCGGGCACGTTCCAGCGGCGTTTGGCGTCCGGCTCGTTCCCGGCGACCACCACGTTCCATGCGCCACAGCCTGTCCTGTTCTCGTTCGCGCCGTACCACTCGAGGAACGGTTTCAGGTCCGAGAAGAACTGGGCATTCTCGTGGAACGAGAAACCCGCAAGGAAACTCCTGATGTCGGCGAACCTCACGCCACGCCAGACGACGGAATGGCGGCGTCCCTTTTCGGCCTTCCGGGCGCCAAGCTTTTCCAGGAAGCGTTCGGTATGCGCCAGATTGGCCGTGTGGATGCTGCCCGCGTCCGCGCCATCGTCGAAGACGGTCGTCTGCCGGTTTACGCCGGAAAAATCGTATTTCGCGCCGGTCTTTGCCTGCATGCGGTTGGCCGCGGTCGGACGGAGCCACGAGGCACGCGGATGGACGCGGACACGCGGTCCGTAGTCCGAGGGCCGGCAGCCGAGATCCATGAAGCGCTTCAGGTCGTCGCGCAGGTCCTCTTCCGCCAGTGTCATGAACCGGAACTTCTCGAGGGTTGCTTTCGGCATCCAGATCCGCGGCAGCAGTTCGTAACCCTTGCGGTAACCAAACCACCGTCCCATCTGCATGAGGGAGTCAGCCTCTGCCGATGCACGGAAAAAATACGTGCTGACGAGGTTCTCCAGTGTCAGTCCGCGCGCCAGCGTGCTGCCGCCGATGACGATGAAGGCGGTCGCAAAATCCGGGCTGTCCGCTTCGCCGGCGACAGGATAGAACAGCCGGCGTACCTCGTTTTCGTCGTTGACGCCGTTGTTGGCACAGTTGTCGACGCACAGGTGGATACCCCGCCCGTAGGTCAGTGCACCTTCCTCGTCGAGGCGGATCGACGAGACGTCGGAAACCAGCTCGCGCAGCCCTTCCGCGAAGTCGCCGAAGTCCGGGAAATCGCTGACCGAGTCGAGACGGCCATACGACGGGAATCGCTCCCGGGAGGCTGCGAGGTCCAGATCCGCCGTGACCCGGTTCCACATCTGCTCGCATTTTTTCCTGAGCTTCCTGAAATCCCTGCCGACCCGCGCCAGCAGGGATTTCACTGCCGCGTCCATGTTCTCGTGGTGCCCCTGGCGCTGGCTGGTATGGATGAGCATCGTCACCGGTCTGGCAAAACCGGCATGCCGCATGGCGGCCGTACAGCAGAGAAACCAGAGTACGGCTTCCTCGAGCGAGTCGGGAACCGGGGCACGGCCGTCGTCGTGCAGTGCCGCCACGGCTTCCTGGTCCTTTTTACTGACGGTCCTGACGATGTCAAGCGCGTCCTTTTCAGCCTCCGGCAGGCCGAAGATCTGGACCGGCCCGAAATGTTCGCTGGACTGGGGTAGCGCGACGATGAAGTCTTCCGGATAGAGTCCATCGCCCGGACCCTCGTTGAGGAAGTTGGCGGCCGGTGTGGCCGTGTAGGCGACGTAGTTGACGCTGCAGGCCCGGACCTTCGTCAGACTGATGATCAGCTGGTTGATGCGTGTCCGCTCCTGGTCCGACATGCGGGCCGTATTGATGCCGCCCTGGTCGGCCTCGTCATCGATGACGAGGATCCGCATCTGGTCGAGGCTGCGCCGGTCGGCCGTGATCCAGTTCACCAGTCCGTCCAAACGGGACGGGTTTTTCAGGCATACCGTGAAATACCGTCCCCTGTGGCCGGCGCTGAAATGGTAATCCTGGGCGCGATCGCCTTCGGTGCTGTCTCCGAAGGGGTGCTAGATGGCACGCCAATGCAGGTTGCCATTATGGTTGAGGTCGCCAAGCAGGCGTTTTTTAGTCTGCCTGCGCAGGTTCTCCAGCGTGCCGCTCAGGACAATGAACATGTTCCAGCCTTGGTCGGCCACCATCGCCATCAGGCCCGCCATGCTCGCCGTTTTTCGCGACTGCACGTGCCCGACCACCAGCCCGCGCACGGCCGGCTGCCCCTGGGTGTTTTTGCGCAGATGGCGGAGGATTTTCAGGGACGAGGTTTCGATGCTGCCAACCGCCGCAGCGTTCCAGTGCTGGCCCAGCAGATGGTTTCTGTAAAGCTGCCACGACGAGTACTGGTCGGCCGGAACCTGGATGTCCGGCTCGGTTTCCTCAGCGCCAATCACGACAACCGGACCAGTCACCGATTCGGCCGCCTCCTCCGCCGTCCGCTTGGCCGCCACGATGTCCGGCCAGACCGCGCGGCGGGTGGCGGCGGAATCGCCAAGACTCGGCCATTTCAGGAACTGCCCCGACATCGTCAGCATGCCGTCGAGCTCACCCGGGGGGACGTCACCCGCAGCCACCGTGTCCCAGTCACACCGGTCACGGCGCATGCGGTCAATGAGATTCCGGTAAGGATCATACTGGGGATTGATCAAATTCGGACACGACAGGCCTTTCGGAAAAAGTCACGGGAATCCCGGATGCAGTATCGGCCGCTACCGGAAATCGCCTGAAAATATTGACTGTAAGAAATTAACTATATAAGGGCTTCATAGCTGGCGGGGGATTCAATCCGGCTGGCCGTGGCGTGCCTGTAACGTCGAGTATGCGTGAGGATGGCGACAGTATCCGTCGTAATGGAAACTGCCTTAGGCCATGCCGGCGGATCCTCCGGCGGCGCCTGCCGCGCCAGCCGGCATCTCTTCGGCCTGCATAAAACGGACCAGTCTCCGGTTGCTGCGGACATCCTCGCTCAGCCTTTCCCGGTGCTGCCTAAGGAACAGGCGCAGCGACCGCCTCGAATGCAGCCTGTACATCGGATGCGACCGTTTCAGACGGCCGATCGTGTGCTCGATCACGTATCCGCTCGTTCGCAGCGCATCCTCGACATCCGCCAGCAGGGTGCGCGAATTACCGCGCACGTCACCGGCAGGCGCCGCCGGCGGCATCCCCGGTACCGAAAACAGGCCGATGGCCTGGTCCACCGCAGCCCTGCGGATGACCGGGTCATCGGTACCGTCACAGTCACAGAACAGGTCGCTCGCGACCCGCTCCAGCTCGCGCAGGTTGCCCGGCCACCGGTGTTCCAGCAGCCGCGCCGTAGCGGCTTCCTCGAGCTCGGCATACATGGAACGCAGCCTCGCCTTTGTCAGCTCGTCCGTGGCCGGCGCCATAGCGTCATCCTGCACGGCCGCAGCCTGCGCGATGACCGGGGCAAGACGCCACCGGTACGTCCTGAGCAGGATCGCCAGCGTAAGACGGCCCTTCTCCGGGTCGGCCAGACGCTCGTGCAGCGACGGGAAGTGTACGAGATGCCTCATGCGGTAGAACAGGTCGGTACGCAGCCTGCCTGTCTGGAGCAGTCCGCCAACATCCTCGTTCACGGCCAGAATGACCTTGACATTCCATGGCGTGCGCCGGCCATCGTCGCCGATGCGCGCGACGGCCACCCTGTCGCTGACCGCATGAAGCAGGTCAAGCAGCTGGGTCTGGTAAGCCACGGGTACCGACTGGAATTCGTCAAGGAAAAGAATTCCTTCGCTGGCCAGTTCGAACCAGCCCGGGCTTCCATTCCGGCTGGCCCCGGTGAACGCGCCGGGAGCGTAACCATGAATGCGTGACTCGAGCATGGTTTCGACGACCGCCGACAGGTTGACCGGAAAATACGGCCTGCCCATCATGTTGGCCAGCAGGCGGGCGCCGTACGACTTTCCCGTCCCGGTGGGACCGACAAAAAGTACCGGCCCTTCACGGCCAATTCTGGCCTGGTCCAGGATGCCGGCGGTCAGCCTGCTGTGCAGGTATTCGATCATCCTGTCCAGCACGCCCTCTCCCGGACTGGCACGACCGACCCTGACAAACGTGAACTGGCCGGCCTGTCCGTGTTCCAGCAGCTGGTAGAGCTGCTCGGCAAGCTTTTTCACGAGCTCCGGCGTTCCCGTTCCGAAGTGTCTGGCGAGGCGGCCGAGGTCTGACTCCTTTTCAGGCAGCAGAAAGACCGTGCGGCGCGCCACGATTTCCTGCGCACCGCGTTTCAGGCGCGGCATGAGTGCTGCCAGTGGCGCTGCGCCCGGGCCGCTGCCGGGACCATCGCTTCCCAGAATGCCGGCAGGCCCCTGTTCGACAAGCCAGCCGTACAGGGCACTGCGCAGGCCCTTCCCATCCCCGTCCAGCAGCCGCTCGACCACCCTGCCCCACTCGCGTTCCACGGCCAGATCATGCGCGTTGCGCCAGAACGAGCCGGTTAGGACGGGATTCAACGCGCCACCGGATGCCGCTCCGGCGACGTAGCCGGTATCGAAACATGCCCTGTCGGAAGGGACACCACACAGCGATATCGACCTGAAACCGGACAATTCTACACCTATCTGAAAGTTTCTGAACAGAACTGCATTCTAGTGCAAATTTGTTGCGATCTGTTAATTTTATCAGCACGCCGTAACCTACTGAAAACATGGGACATTTTTCACTATGGCAATGCTGGCACGATCTTCGCTATAGGGAAAAAGCCGCACCATCGCGGTACAACAGGAGACACCATGACCATCAGCATCAACCGCATTGCCGACATCGAAAAACTGCTCGCCTTCCTGGCCGTCGGCGCAAAGGGAAATTTCAGTGTTGGGGAAGGCCTCCTCCACGAGCTGATCGAACGCGTCGGAAAATGGGCAAAGGAAAAGAAGATCCGCGTGCAGTTCACGCAGCCGGATGGCGCAAAGCTGGCAGCCTGCACGGCGGCAGGCGCCGCTTGTGGAGTGGCTGCGGGACTGGTCGCATGCCTTCCGATATGGCCACTGATTGCCGCCGGCTTCGCTGGTGCCGCTGCCGGTTACGCGGCGGCGCACGTCACCATTATGATCAGTCCAGCTGGCGCCGGTGGTGGCACTACGGTTACTATTGCTTAATGTCAAGTAGCACGACAACATTCACACTTACCAACATCATGACAAAAACACTTGATCTGACCGACATCATTTACCGCAGCGCCCAGTATTCCCGCGAGGACGTCCTGCCGCTGCTGAAGTATCTGGACATGGACGTAACCACGCTCGGCGTGCCTGACAGCGGACTGCTGAAGGCTTCGGTGAAGGTGGCTGACCATCTGCGGAAAATGGGCAGCAACGATATCGCAACACTGTTCCGCGGTGACGGCGTCGCGTACAACGAGGTGGTGCTCGACGTCGGCAGAAAGCTCAGGGCCAAGGTCCAGAGCAACTACAGCACGCAGAAAAACGAGGAGCAGATTCTCTTCAAGATGTTCGAAGGCGCCCTGGAAAAGATGTCTGACCGGGAGAAGCGCGAACTGTTCAAGTCGATGGGCCTGAAGGAAAAGGAGTTTCCTACCGGTTCGGCAGCGGCGATCGTTGCCCAGCTCGTCGGCAACTACTCCGGTTTTGCCGTATACAGGACGTCACTGGTGGTAGCCAACATGGTGTCACGGGCCCTGCTCGGACATGGCTTGGCATTTGCCACAAATGCGACCCTGACCCGTTCGGTCGGGGTGATGCTCGGTCCGATCGGCTGGATCGCCAGTGGCCTGTGGCTGGCGATCGATCTTGCGGGACCGGCATTCCGCAAGACCGTGCCTGCGGTCGTACACGTTGCCATGCTGCGCCAGATGATCAGGAAACGCATCACCATCGGCGTGGTGGGCGACGGCTCTTCGGGCAAGGATTCGATGATCCACGCCGTCTTTGGTCTGGACAGCAACATTGATCCGGTATCGGGGTCGACGAAGGAAGCGATGATCTACCCGATCGGCGAACATGGCAATGCGCAGATCGTGAACTACCCCGGATTCAATGATTACCGCGCAGAAGTCAACCAGCACATCGACGAGTATCTGCGCCATACCGACGTGTTCGTAATGGTTGTGGACTCGTCGCGTGGCATCAGTGCCACCGAAACCCGGATCCTCGAAAACATCAAGCGCTTCAGCAACAACATCCTGATCTGCCTGAACAAGGTCGACCTAGCGCGCAGCGGGACGGACCGGGCAAAGCTCCTGCGCGCCGCCGAGGAGCGCCTCGAGGGCTATCCGATCATCGAGACCGCTTTCGATCCGGATCACCGTCTCGGCGGGGAATACATCGGGTGCGAAGAGGTGTACGGCTGGATCGCCGACTGCATGCGCAGGGAAGGCAAGGATCCCGACGCGCTCCCGAAGCGCCGCGACGGCTGAAGGAAAGCGGATGGCTGGCGGCGGGAGAGCGGTCATGGTGACCCGGTTCCGCCGGCCGGCGTGCCGGCGGCGCCGCGGGAAATACCGGGATCAGGGCAATGCCACCGGCCCCTGCACGGTGCGCGCAGCCGCGCAGGCATTGCCGGGCGCGAGGCGTCCGCACCACCGGCGGCCCGCCCCGCCGGCGCGACAGCGGATGGCGCGACGCCTGCGGCGTCAGAATGCCTGTCTCATCTCCTCCAGCCTGCCGTTTTCGTAGCACAGAAGCAGGCGCACGGGCTCATCATGCCGGCGCAGCAGGCGCGCCGCGTGGCGAAGGCCCCTGTCAGTCGTCGACCAGGCGTCGGAAATCCGGCCTGCCAGCGCATCCGCCGCCTCGGTCAGCAGGTCGCGCCGCTGCCTGATCCTTGATCCGGGAGTAAAGAACGAGGCGACCGCGCCGATTTCCCGGTCCATTTCCCTGTCGAAGACGGGTACCAGTGCGCCCAGGTCGTAGACCGCCTGCTGGATGTCGCGGTGACGGATTTCCTTCAGCCCGGGCTCGCCAGGAAAGAGGGACAGCACATGCCATGCGGCGATCCGTGTCTGCAGACAGAGCTCGAGACTCCCGAGGACGGATCCAAGCGTCGTTACCTTCTGTGAAATGTCCCGCGCCAGCGCTTCGGTTCCGAGCGTTTCCGTACGGACCACGGGTTTTTCGAGGATCTGTATGAACTCCCTGTGCAGATGGAGCTGCATGCCAATCAGGTCCCTTTCACACTGTTCAAGCTGCCCACGCATGCTGACCGGGAGCTCCCCCGCCGCGAGCACCCCTTTCGCCTGTCCGAGATAGCGCCACGCAGCCGCAATTCTGGCCTCGCGTTCGCTGTCGAGGAAACCAGAGATGGCTGACACCCCTTCGGCGATGCGGTCAAGTTTGCGGCTGATGTCGGCAAGATGCTTCTGTGCCACCACGACCGACGCGACCTGCCAGACGGCGGCAGCATTGATCATGTTCTGGAGTCTGCCATTTTCAAACAGCCGCGCATGCTCCTGGATCCCTTTCGGTCCCATGGTAAATGCACGCAGCCCGTTCCCGTCTGCAGCCCGCACGAGTTCTCCGTTAATCACGACCTCGTACAGCTGCCTGCCGTGCGCTTCGCCTGCCACCAGCAGTGAAGGTACTGACTGCAGGACCGCTCCAAGACGTCCCAGCGCATTATCCGCCGGGTCCCTGCGCTGCCCGGCCCCATAGTCTGAAAACGCCGTGCTGGGCTGGATGGTGATTGCCGGCCTCCCGGGCTGGTCGCCAATGACGACGCAGCCGTGCGGGCAGTCCGTAGCGTCATCCGTGGGCTCCGGCTGCCCTGCGCTGCCCGGAAGCAGGCCTTCTTTTTCTGCTGTCATGGTCTCTGGTGCGTACGTTGCGGCTGTGCCGCGGGGCCTGCATGCCCGGGGTTATCCCTCCCCGGCACCAAGCGCCAACCGGTGCGACAGAGAAGGAAGGTGAAAAGCGGGACGGACGGGGTACCGTCCGGACGGACCTATGTTCCGGCCGGCCCGGCCGCGACACCAAGCTGGCGCAGCACGCCGCATACGCCGGGCGAAAGGGGAGCGCGTGTATCGACCTGTACCACCGCAGCCGCAAAAACGGATCCCGGAACAATGTCATCGTCACTTGGATGCAGCGCGGGCGGGCTGCCCGGATAGACGCCGTCACCCGGCTTCATCCGCAGCCTGATGTTGAACTCTTCGAAACACCCGTGCGCGAACATTTCGGCAAGTTCCGCGTAGGTCACATGGGCAGATTTTTTCTGCTTCGGCGCCAGCCTGCGCAGGACCTCATAATGGTCGCGATTCGGCCCCTTCATGTTCAGGAACGGGTGCATCACGTGGGTGGAACTCCGCGTCCGCGCCTGATTCTGATATACATGAGTACGTCTTATGTCCCGTAAAAAACCCATTTCTGTCTTCCTGCTGGCTGATCGGATCTGACCGGCGGTTCCCGTACTCCATCCCGGCCTTCCGGGCACGGAGCATCTTTCGGGATTGGCCGCCTAGCGTGCACAGGATACCTGATGAAGTATGGAAAGAAATACGTACATTATCACGACACGACAGTTCTGGCACGGCTGGATCCCGGCCATCCGGGCCCGGCGCCGTCGAAACGATGCGGGGTGTCATCAGGGAGCAGGTGCCGGACCCGCGGACCACCGGTTTTGCCTGCTAGGCTGACCGTCATCCTGTGCTGACGGAATAATTCGCGCGTGTATGGCACGCGCGGGGATGCCAGCGCGCGCCGTCTGTCCGAATGCCAGGATAACGCCGCACGTACCGGAAGACCGCCGCGCCTTCAGGTCTTCCCTGAGTCCGCCACCGGTCCGGACCGGGGTATTTCCGTCCGTGGTTTCCGCATGCCTGCTACAGTGCGGCCGGAACAGGCTGCGGGTCTCCGCGGTCCGGGACGACAGAGGTGATGACGGGACAGCGCAGCTCGATGGCAGAAAGGTTACTGCGCAGCCAGTGCGCCAGCGCGTCAACAGTGCCAGGAATGTCCCGGTTGCGACCCCGCAGTGCGCATTCCCAGACAGTCGCAGTGCGCCAGCCCGCATCACGCAGAGCCTGCGTCACCTTCATGTCGTTGGCCCGGTTCCTGCCTATTTTCGTGGCCCAGAATTCCGTGCGCGTTCCGGGCAGGCGGAACAGCGGACAGTCGTGGCCATGCCAGAAACATCCGTGCACGAACACGACCGCGCGCAGTCCGGGGAACACGATGTCCGGCTTGCCAGGAAGGTCAGGGTGGTTGACACGGAACCGGAACCCGCGTCGGTGCAGGAGACTGCGGACCAGCTTTTCCGGTTTGGTGTCGCGGCTGCGGATGCCGGACATCATGCGGCTGCGCGTCGCGCTGTCTACGATATCGGCCATTGGCTGCTTCAGAAACAGGACTGCTCCATCATACGCTGCCCCCGCAACAGGGGGCGCAGGAATGGCCACACATGTCTTTGCCCCCATGAAGGCGGCACTGTCCGCGGTTCACGGACCATTCCGCAAGGAGCTGCGGTGTCCGCCGGTCGCCCCTGCTGACACGGGCAGGAATCAGGCCGCCAGTCTGCCCCGCGAAGCCTGCTCACGTGCAATGCGTCTGCCGGTAACGATCCTGTCCTTCATCAGACGTGCCACTGCCGCAAATACCGGCACCACGACCGAGTTGCCGAACTGCCGGTACGCCTGTGTGTCCGACACCGGGATGCGGAAAGCGGACTCGCCCGGTCCGTCGTAGCCCATCAGGCGCGCGCACTCGCGCGGCGTCAGCCGCCGCGGACGGTTGGTTATGTTCTGCTCGTGGTGAAGCTCCAGGGAGGGATCGAATCCCCGGTCGACGAGAATCTCGGAACCGTCCTTGTGATAGCGCGCCGAGAGGGTCCGCGTCACGTGGCCGGCGCCGACCAGACCATAGCCGAACCCGTTGCCCTTTGCCTTGTGCCTGATGGAGTAATTGAAGAGGTACTCCCACAGCTTTGGTGTCAGCACATAGCATGGATCGACTTCCTGGTCGAGGATGTCGCCCAGCGAAGGCCTTTTCTCGGGAAATTCCCGTGCAATGTTTCGGAGCGTGAACCCTTCATGCACATTCAGGTCCCTGCGGAACCCGACCAGCACGATCCGCTCGCGGTGCTGCGGAACGAAATGCGCGCCATCGATGATCTTCGGGTCCGGCACCCCGCTTGCATTCGCATCGGAGACCCAGTAACCCAGTTCCTCGAGCGCGGCCATGATGATCCTGAACGTCTTGCCGTTGTCATGGCTTTTCAGGTTTTTGACGTTCTCGAGCACAAACGCGACCGGGCGCTTGGCAGCAATGATGCGGGCGACGTCAAAGAACAGCGTCCCTTGGGTATCGCACTCGAACCCGTGCTTGCGGCCAAGGGAGTTCTTCTTGGAAACGCCCGCGATCGAAAACGGCTGGCATGGAAACCCTGCCAGCAGCACGTCGTGATCGGGGATCTTTTCGTTGATATGGCGGTACGCATCTTCGTCGGAAACCTCCGGCCGCGCACTCAGTGTCACTTCACGGATGTCCTCGTTGAAGGTATGGACGCTGTCGTCGGAATGGTGGTTCGCCTTGTAGGTGCGGACTGCAAACGGATTCCATTCGCTCGTAAACACGCAGCGTCCCCCCGCCTGTTCGAAGCCCCTGCGGATGCCACCAATGCCGGCAAACAGGTCAATAAAGTCAAAGTCGTACGTCCGGTCAGGAGGTGGTGCCTCCGGAAGAAGGGCCTGCAGGTGACGGAATTCCGCATCGCTGAACTTGAGCGACTGTTTTCCTTCGAGACAGCGCTTCAGGAGCTCGCGTGTCCAAGCACCGGGTGAAACCCCGTTGAGATGTTCGGCTACGAATTTCGGCTCATAGCTTTCCAGCGTCTTTCTGAGAAGACGCAGGTTGTCGCGTTCGGGCGACGAGGTATTCAGTTCGGACATTTGAAGCTCGATTCCTGGCGGGCGGCAGCCGCATCGATGGCGGGCGGACGAAAACTCAACATTATACTGGATGTTAACACAGTCTCTACAGCACTGGCAGGGCCTATGCTGTACAACCCTGAAAACGGAAACGGGGGATGATATACGTCAGCAGACAGCGCAGACATGGACCTGTCAGCGCTGCCGTCCAGCGACCGGAGCAATGCAGCTTCACATATGCAAACGCCGGGCAGCCCCGGCTGCCTTGACGCGCACATGGTACAGGAATTCCCGTGGCGAAATGCAGTCGGGAGTCCGGGGCCGGCGTTTTTATGCGTCTTCGGTCCGGCAACAGAACCACCGTTCCGCAACGCACCGCCGGTGCTGCCCGGGCGGCGTCCTCCGCCACCCCGCTGTTTCCGGCTGCACGGCCGTATGGCGGGAGGGTGTCACACGGAACCTTCAGGCTGCTTCCCCTGTGAAAAGCGGGTGCCACTGCGGACGTAACAAGAAAGAAGCAGACGGGGCTGGCGCGGTGACCTGCGTCCTGGTGGCTGACCTAGCTTCGCACGACGGTCGCTCGCGCAGGAAAGGGACGCCGGCTATCGCTAAAAGATTCCGGACAACCAGTTGCGCGCGGATTGCACCGAGATCGGTGGCGTCTGCGGAATCATCGTGGCGCCGGTATTAAGAGCAGCAGCCGAGTTTCGGTAAATTGCTTCCCAATTGCCCCGCGCACCGGCAAGCAGCTCCTGTGCGCTGGGCACGGTGCGTCCGCATACCTGTGATCGATCAGCTGGCGGCAAACCAACGCTTTGGTTAAGCTCATCAAGCTCTTTAATGCTGTCGCAGGCATCTCGGATATCGAAAACTACGCTGCCAACTGCCACGGTTGCACTGAGCACGGGTAATGCGTGTCCTGGCAGCGCGCCCAAGTGCCTGATCACGCTCCGTGCAGCCCTGCCGAGCACTGCTTTACCGAGCTGCGATACGCGGGCTTTATGCTTGGCGACGACTGCTTGGCTGGCGCGTAGCTGCTTGTCGAGCTTCGTGCGTTGCGCGACAAGACCGTCGCGTTCTTGCGTGAGCAACTGGACGTCCCGCAAAAGCAGCGCGCTGCGCGCTGCCAGCTCTGCGGTTGCCCGTTCAACCGCCTTCTTTTCTAGGGCGGCCGGGCTGTTCTCGATGAGAATCCTTGCGCTCGAGGCCATTCCGATCCCGTCGAGGGCCGGGCGAGCGATGCGGGTAACCGCCTCGTACGCATTTCTTCGGAACCCGTCGTCAAGCAAGGTCAGGATGTTCGTCGCGCACAACAACAGCGTCAGCGTAAGCCACAGGCCCCTGCCCATCCATCGCGACTCCGCTTTAGTGAGCTGGAGTGTACGGATATGGATCGGGTCGTGGTGGCGATTGGTCATTTGAGGGGAGCGCGCTGTACGCTTAAATTCTTGCATTTAGGAAAGCAACAATAGTAGCAACACAGCGGGAGCGACACCATACTTTTAATCTCTTTTACTAAACGCCTTTTAGTCCTTCTATGTCGGTTAACAGGAGCGGGCGAAACGTGCACGCCCCGTCGCCAGCGCCATCACAGCTACTAAATACTGTTGAGTTGACAATGCGTAGCATGCGTCGGAGCGCAACGTCCGTCGTCGCACGCTGCAACAGATCGTGCCAACTCGGACGTAGCTGCGCAGGCGAACCGGTGCCGTGATGCAGTCCAGCTCGCTCGATTATCGACACCGCGCCCCTTCTACCTCAAGCGCATGGCAGCGCTACGCAAGTTAGTGAAAATTGCTGATGATAGGGAACCTTGGTCACTGCTCGGTGCCGATAAAATGCAGTTTTTCGATGGTAGAATAGTCACATGCATTGGAGGAAACATGTCCCTAACTTCTAGACTGATTCGCATCGGCCGCTTGGCAACCGCGCCGCTCAGAGGGTTCTTTTCGTGGAAGACCGAGACGGTGATGCCAGTCTATGATCCTGAGCGCACCAGCTTTGCGGCTCACCTGAAAGAGCTGGCGCGCCAAGATACGGTCCTCTATTTTGAGCCTTTCAGGTTTGCAGTTCGAGCGTTCAAGCAGGAACGTGCAAAACCTTACTAAGAGCTACCCACGAAAACGGAGCATCGACCGCATGTAAGACCTACGGCGTCTCGGTGATGATCCGCTCAAGCGCCTATTGGCCGTCGCCCTTCCCTCTGCATAGCTTTCAAAACTCGAAGATCAGTCGCGCAAACCTGACCTTAGCCAGATCCTCATCTGGCGGGGTGAGCTACTCCAACGTCGCCCTTCCGGACGTCTCTTCCGCACCCTTGCAGAGGGTCCCCACTGGTATAGTCGGCATCGTCAACAGCAACGAAAACCGCTTTCGCGTGAAGGCCGACTCGACCCATTGCGTGCGGGACAAGTTCGACTGACTGACCGATCCCATACTGGAAAAGACCGACCCGCGACCTGCACGCGCATCGCTCTGTCCGGAAACCCCGCCTCACCATTCCTAGCGCTCACGGCGAAACACACGGCAGCATCTATGACCCGTGCAGATCATTCTGTTTGTCTAACGACTATTTGAATCCCTCGGAAATTTTATGTTTGATGAATGTATAGGCCGAGCGAATTGCCCGGCCTACAGAGACATATGGCTCAAAGAGCAGCTTGGTATCGACGGCTAGGATTCTTTTACGTTGTTCAAGAAATGAAGAATTTTTATTCAATTAACCGTTTTATTGATGCTACTAAATAATACCATATCCGCGGTTCTGCGTCGCGCAAGTCAACCCGCAGCACGGAAAATGGAGATAGCCGCCGCCTCGAGCGCTGCCAAGTTGCAGTCGGACGTCGGAGGTATCCATTCGACACCGTGGCGCCGACTGTGGTGTCCCCACAAAACTTGGACTTTTCTAGGATCGTCGTAAACCTGAATACCCATTAGCTCGGCATTGAGACAGGCGCAGTGCGTTAGGCGGTCTTGGGCGATCGAGCGCATCTGATCCGACCCAATCGTTGCAAAGCATTGTTCGATCATTTCCTTGGCCCGTCCTGGCCCGTCCAATGTCGTTTCGCGACCGAAACTCCCATAATACGGAGGTGTAATCGATATACGCGAATGGCCTAGCTTCTCGCTAACCTGTTCCCGGGCATGGTCAATATCCTCGCGTGGCATTTGCCCTGGTGTGCCTCCCAATGTTGGCGGAATAAGCCCTTTCAGCAAAGCTGCGTTTTCAGCAAATTGCGCGCGCAGGCCATGACCAGTTACCTCTGCCATCACTTTGTTGATTCCGATACTTTCCATTAAATAATTGTAGCGACGCTTCGAATATTTCAGTGAGCCGGCACTACCATCTGCCTTCATTGACCAGCCTAAATGATCCTTCCTACCGATCTTCGACTTGATCAAGTCCAATACCGCACGCTGGACCGGCGTGTCGATATCGATGTCGCGTGGACGGCCTCCTTTGGTTGCATAAGCGGCGAACTTGTGCCCTTTATCGTTTTTCCATGGCTGCATTTGCAAGACTTCCATCCGGCGCAACCCGAACGCGGCTTGGGCCATGATCATCAAACCGAAGCGCCAATCTAATGCCATCGCCTCAGAAGCCTTGGCACCAACGTCGATTCCCACTTCTGCCCAGCTTTTGCTTTTCATAGCGACCGTTTTTACGCGCAGTTCGCCTTTCGGCACGTTCGGTAAGTAGTAATAAACATCTTTTACCAGTCCTTTTTTCCCTATCCAACCGCAAAAAGTACGCAGCTGCGACAGGTAGCCCTGAATCGTTTTTGGCGATCGCTCAAGCCTGTGCCACTCGGCGCAGAGAGCCTTGATATGTTTCTCGTTAATATTTCTAGGGTCTTCCAGCCTATAGCCCAACTTCACCAACAGACGGAAGATAGCGCGCAAAGCTTCGCCCGCTGCTTGAACGGTACGCTCACTCGCCACCTTTCCATTCACACGCGTATGTGCGTGTGCGGCCAAGATAATGTTTAGTAGGACGATAATTTCCATATTTATTACTCCATCTTTCTAAGTTGATCGACGCCCTATTGCGTCACGCTCCACGTTCTTAAGAATGGCGTGGGGCAAATCGGATGTGTGCCAGGGGTGAAGGGCCCTAACGTAAGAAGAATGATTTCGCGTTGCCGCCTTCATTGGCTTTCGACAACACGCCAGCGCCTTCCGGCTACCGATCGCCTGACATGACGCTGCCAGGACTCGAACATTGACGCAGTTTCTTGCGTAGCGCTCCCCGCCATCTCGGCGAGTTCTGGGCGGCGCTAGCACCCGATATGATTGTTTTTTCACGCCCGTAGACGCGCTCAGAGGTCAGCAGTAGCCCGGGCCAGTTGGTCCAGCGCATCCTGTGTCCGGTCGGTGCCGGAGTCTGCTTTTTTCCCGTACAGTTGTAGAGGCGTGGTACGCCAGGATGGTCGAAAGCGCGCGGCCGACGATCACGCCAGGCGTCGTTTGGCCAATGTACTTTCGGTTCTGTGGGATTGCTGTGTTCAGGAATGCCGGCAAACCCGCATGGTTATCGGGTTTTCTCGACACTCTGTATCCAACCGTGATTCAGAGCGATAGAACAAAAAAAACAGCCACCAGGCTGCACTATCGAATGACGGGAATGATTGCATTGCGCCAGCTTGCACTGACGACTTTAGATCGCGCCAGTTTGAACTAGCGGCTTCAAATGAGTTCCGCAAAAGCGGTAACAGAAATCTTTTCAATTCCGGCGGAACTGAAAAAATTTTAGGGTCCAAATATGCCGCATGGCGACGGTATCATCATGCCTAAGCAGTTGCCGAAAGTCAACCATAAGTTGCAAATGGGAAGCCCTGCCCCTTACCAGTCGTCCTCTGCCCTTGTCCTGTGCGTCACGGGAGACAAGCAAGCTCTGTCGGTTGACGAGTGTCCCGACGTTCGCTAAAGAACTTCCGATCGCATGGGCGGGTGAATGATGCGCTATCAGGTGGTACCAGTGTCACGGTGGCAGCCCCGCAAGCCTTCCCAGTGTCTCGGCGAGACTTACCGTTGTCGATATCGGCAACGGAAACGGGATCGGGATTAGTGACACGAGCGACTGATACGGGACGGGATCACACTGATTGCTACCGCCCGGTTGGCATACGCGAACACGCACCAAGCGGATGCACCTCGCATCATTCGGATCACTCATACAGATTTCTTGGTTATTCAAAGGACTGGATGGCAAGGAACCCGTTGGAATAGGCGCCACCACCAGTGCGCCACCATCACGCGAGATTGACATATAGTCGATCTTGATGTGGGCGTCGCTAACTGGTTCAGCAAAGGCCAATAACCCCGGTGACGATCTAAAGATTGCGGCTTCCCGTATGTCCTGAATGGCATCGTCTCTAGTAAAGTCCGTGTTCGTGGCCAATTCGGCGCGCGACGCGTGACTTCCTGCAATGTATTGCAGATATAGATAGCGCGCGCAATTTCGACCACTCCGAAAAATAGTGTGAAGAATATTATCGCAACGAAGAGAACTCGACGGCAGCTGCACCAGTCTGATTTCGCAACCGAAAGCGGTCGCGCGAAAATGAGTTATTTTCCTGCATAGCGCATCGTAACGTCAGTAGTTAGTAACAAGGACTGTCCTCCGAGAATGGCGAAAGGCATTCGCATCTGGATGGAGACGCGCATGGTTGCCGGAACGCTGGCCCCACAGGTACGGAAATCGCATTGAATGTCAATGAACTTGAGTTCTGCAATATGATCCATCATCGATGTTTCTGCTTCAGCTATAGCTTTGGCAAGTTGAGCGACAGCAGCAGGCGCATTTCCCGCTCCGGGCGTAGTCATCTCAATCTGTGTCGCGGTCGACAGGATCCTGGCTGCGTTATAGGTTGCTTTTTGCATAGCGCCGTAATACAAGAAGATCTGGGCGAACAAGACCAGGACGGTTATAAGCAAAACTTGGATCGGGAGAATGATCGCCATTTCGACGGCGATGGCTCCCCGCTCCCTTGGTGATGCAACTGTGAGCGGTGGTGTTTTCATGGGTAAATCTTCATTTGCGAACCAAGGGATTGTTCAGGTGCCAGTCTGGCAAATTCTCCGACTAGCGCTGTGTCGTTTGCCGGTACTGTCATAAAAAATTTGCCGACAGCTAGGACTCGTGCACGGTTGCCGTTTACTGGGCAGGCAAGCGAGGGAATGTTGAGTACGCGTTGACCTCGCACCCCTGTATTGTTCGGTTTCTCGAAGTTCGCGCCGGAATTTGGTGCTTACGGCGTTGTCGCCGGGTAGTTTTTATTTTTCGGTTTTCCAGGGTTATACAACGAGTCCCAGTCGTTTTTGGTAAAGGTGCTATAGCCCGCGCCCGGCTCTGGGACGCCCATCGCCAGGTATGATGCGTACTTTGCTGCTTTCGCATATGACCATAATGGTCCAAACTTCGCCGCGGTCGCGTCCGTCGGGGTTTGGTCAGGACCGGCTATCGTCCAGAGCTTGTCGTCGGCGAGAGATTCAGCTGCAGCCTGTCCAGCAACCGCTCCATTTATCCAAGGAATAGCCGTCGTATCGTTATAGGTGTACTTTTTTACATTGGCGTCAGGCGGAGCTGTTTCCGGCCTGCAAGGAGCTGTATATGTGTCAAACTAGGAGTTGAAATTGCCGTGCAGATTACTCAGGGGGAAAGGTGACTGTACAACTGCGATATCGCCCACGGTTACCCTCGACATGGCCATGGTCCCCGTGCAGATGAATGGCCTGACCGAAGAACCCCTGCGGACTGGATCACGCCGGTTGCTCCGGGTGGAACAAAAGGATTGATCAGGTAGGAACGAGCAAGCGTAGTCGCTTCCGGATTGAGCCGCATCAGGTCGTACGCGACACCACGTCGAAAACCGTACTCTTCCAGCTCCCCGCCATGGTCGCGGTCTGCCTCTGGGCGCATGGCGCAGACGCCGAATGGCGTAACCTTGATGGCGGAAGGCCCGGCGACCGCCCGTCCACTGACCGATACAAGAGCGTTATCCGGGTTAAGGATATGGATGAGCAAGGTGCGCACTTCGCCATACTCTGGGTTAAGCCCGCGTGTATCTACTCTGACGTACAGCATCCTGTCCGGCTGCATGAACGCGGTGCCGGATCTCACCCACGCGCCGTTGAGAGTTGAACCAAACTCGATGGCCTCGTCTGACCACTCAATCGTCCTGGTCGAGTATTGATAGGACATCCCGCCAACGACAGTTCCTGGCAGGGTAACAAGCGCTCAGCTGCTTTCTGACTCGCTCTAGTGAGCCCCGTCTGCGTACCGTTGAGTTCAGTGCCGCGGCTAGGGCTACCGCATTGGCCGCGTTTTGCATCTCCACCTTGCGGTTATGGATGAGCGCGGTTGCGGGATGGGTGCGCATTGTTCTTGATGAGAGACGGATACGACGCCTCGCCGCCCGTCCGGGGCATGTGCACCGCGCAGACGTGGGCGCGCCTGACTGGCTGCCTGGGGAGCTGTCTCCAACGAGACGGCACATACGAACCAAGGCAACTTGCAGCATTAAAACTCGAGCGACAAATCACGGTTGAGCTCGAGGTTTTGGTGGTCTGCTCCAACTCGAAAAATGTGGTGCCAATCGGTGGGCCTCGGCTCGGCTACTCCCTGCGCTAAAACCAGCCGATGACACGAGGATAGGTTGCCGCATTCAGCAGCTAGTCCGACGAACCTTCAGCGCGTCTTGCCCGCAGCAACTGGGGCGTAATCAAACGATTCTATTTCGGCAGCAATTCTTGCCCAAAACTGAACTCGTTCAGCCGAGTCAGATGGAAGGTAAGCGTACGCTATCAGCGATAGTGGATGTACTCCAATCACTGTGGCAATTTCGTCAACCTTTGTGATCGTCGGCGCTTTCATCCCGCGCTCCAAGCTGCTGAGATATGTTCGACTCGACACAACCGAGAAGTCTTCTTGAGTAAGTTCGCGACTCTTCCGTGCTCTCTGCAACCCCACCCCAAATCGCTTAAGCAACACCACACGTACCTCCGACAAAAGATACGATGTACTCATGACGAACACTTTAGGACTACAATCTATAGTGTTCATTTTAATTTTTTTGGGGAAGCAAATGATTACGACGCATGAGTCGCATGAGGCGCCGATGTTCTCAATGGGGTCTGGATTCGCAACCTGGCGCACTGTCACCCTTACCTTCGGCATGCCGTATGTCTTTGTCAATTTCGGCAAAAAGGACGGCCGCAGTTGGTTTTATCAGACATCAATCCTCTGGGATAGTAACGATGTGCTCCAATTTTTCCGCCGTTTTAAGAACGATAAATCGGTAAAAATAGTGGAGGTATGTCTGCTGGAGCCCTTCAGAAGAGATAAAAAGCAAGCATGGCGTTGGACAAAGGTCTCAGAAGTTCGTTTCTATGAGGAGGGTTCTGCAGAACATCCTGTATACATCACTGATGCTGGTGAAGCAGTAGGGCTAACTCCAGAAGAGACAAAGCAGAAAATGAAATTGATCTACAAGGCCCGCCGTGATCTTGCTTGACCTGCGGCGCCGGGAAACGTGTAGTCTTCGCCGTCGAAAGCTTCACTGACGCGACTACTCCACTCAGCGCGCCTCGAAGAGGATCGGACGAGCGGGCTGCTGAACAAAGGATGGAGCTGTGTACAAGGGCCGTCAATGGCTCTTCGTCTACAGCAGATCACGCAAGAGCGATACCCGTGGCGAAAAGAAGCCAGCCCGGGGATGTTTCGATGTGGGAGCGACCTTTAGCAAACTTCCACTCCCGCCCAAGGATATGAAGGTGGCGATGAAGGTCGTCAGGTATCTAAGCGGATCAAAGCACTATCTTCAGCGGCTCTCGAGTGCCTACATACGCCATGGCGATTAAGTTGCTGGAAGTAAATAAAGTTCGCGATGTCATTTTAGAACTTGGGATCCCCGCCCCGGGCACGGAGTACCGTACGCTCCGCCTCAAGTGCTCGTTCAATCTGGCTGTCGCTTCCGTCCCACGCAAGCTCGACCGTCTTAGTTTGCCACGAGCTCTGAACTAGCTTGATCCAAATCTTGGCACCGGGTCTGTCTTGCTTTGCACGCAAAATGCGCTTTCCGTCGCTCCACACAGAACAGCTTTTGCCGTTGACGACGATCTCGAGCGCCTGTCGAGGCTTGTCTTCGAAATATTCGAGAAAGTCGTCCAGATCGATTGGCAACGGCGCGCCGCCAGCGTTCGCGTCACGCCCTTTGTCCACGTCCGCACCAGCGCGGGACCGCATAACCTGCTGCGTCACGACAACTTCCCGCGGCATGCCTTTCCATCTGCCGTTGAGGCCGATACCATCATCGGCATTGCAACCGTATTCCTTGATGTATTGCGATTCCACCTTGAAGATGTCCTCGACATCGGACACGTTACAAAGGTAGGTCAGGGAAATGCGGTGACCGGCCTCGACCGCGTCCGCCATGGCGTAATGGACTCGACGGTAATTCTTGCCGTTCTTGTATGGCAGTCCCTGCCTTAATTTTTTGACATTGCGTGGGTAATGTTGCGTCGGACGCTTTTCTCCGCCGTTGGCCTTGCCAATGTAACGGCCTAGCAGCTGGCCGGACAGATCGTGGATCTCCCACATGTAGATCAATGGCGCCGTGACGTCGACACAAGGCGCGGGTGGCACATATTCCATGTTTATTCGGTTGTTTAATGATTGGTAATGTCACGCCGGGATGTGTGTCGCGCTTACAAGGCGCGACTGTAGTCCCGAGCGCCTGTGCGCCCATGCTGTACTTGCATCAGTCAGCAAGGTTCGGCCGTCGCGAATATGGGAGGATAAACAGCTTTACACCCGGCGCACCAGCGCATGTCGCCGTGACCTTCGAACTGCGCCCGCAGGTCGAGGATGCCGAGCAGCGCGCGGCGATAGCTCATCTCAGCATGCTTTAGATTATCTCGGGCCTGCTCGGGACTGATCAGCGCCGGCGTAAGGAAAGCGGCCAGGCGTTTAAAGATGCCGGTCGGGGGCGGCGCGGCGGCGGTATTTGCTGCGGTTTCCTCGGCATTACGCAGCAGCTCCTTGGCGCGCGCCAGCGCCTCTTCGGCCTGCGCTTCGCGCCCGTCGGCAACCGCCGCAGGGTCTTTCCAGAATAGGACTGGCAATGCGGGCAACGGCGCTCCTGGCCCGCAAAGCGAAAAGCCATGACCGGCGGCGTCGGTATGCTGGCGCGGCTGTCGATGAATGCCGCAGCGCAGCGCATGCAGATACGCGTAGCCTTCCATCCCGCCAGCTCGGCATCGTACTCGAGCAATGCTGTAAGCTTGCCTGCGTCGCGCTTGAACGAGCTTTCGTATGACTCCGGGCTCGATCGCAACAGGCCGGGTAGCATTTCCTTAAACTGGCCCGAGGCCGCGTCGATCTCGGCCAAGCGCTTCTTGGCAGCCGCAACGTTGCTGTTGCAGCTCTTGCGGTAGATGTCGAGCAGATGGTAATTAGCAGGGCGCAGCGGCGGCGCATGCAGCGCGGCGGCCTCGGTGGTGGTCGATCCCGTAGTCTCACGCCGCTGTTGCGTACGGACTCCGGTCGTCGTCGATTCGGATCGGGTGCGCTGGATTAGCGCCAGCGCCTCCAAAGTCTTCCAGTCAGTGCTCTTGCAGCAGGGGCAGTTGCCGTCAGTCGACTTTTTTAAGGGCATGGAGTGAAATGTAAAAAAGTGAAGCGGCGGCGTAGGCCGCAGCGCGTGCGCCGGATCCGAGCGTCAGCGAGTTATGAACTAGAAATGTGATCATAATTCTGCACCGATCCCAGGTGGCTCATGATATCAGCGCGCCTTGGCCACAGGATAATTTCCCAACAAAAATGGCAGCGATACCTGTGCATGTCGGTGTCATGGCTGTTCAAATGCCTCGCGCAGTGGTCCAGCGCATTCGATATGGTCGAGCAAGGCCTACCGGTCCAGTCGCTCGCGAGCGAGAACCGGATTGTCCTGCAGGTCGAAGGCCGTCCGAGCCCACTCCGTGGCCAGCAGTCGGCGCGGATCGTCGAGTAACTGCTCGACACGGTCTGCGAGCGTCATGATGCCGTGCTCATAGGGTAGATGCACCTGTGACGCGACATGCATGCTATGACGGTCTAGGCTGCAGACATGCACACCGCCCTCCCCGTGGCTCCAGTAAAGCATGGGACACAGCCCCCTGCGATCCTGAGCCGGGTAGATCACGAGCCAGCAGTGCCCTTCTTCATCCGGAAAGCGGTAGTCCAGCCCATGTTCTTCGACTGTGCCAGCTGCCGGCCGCGTCTGCCGCAGCGCACGTGCTGCAATACGGGTTTCCCGCGCTGCCAGGTCACGCTCCTCGATGAGCGTGGATTGGTTCTGAAACAGCTCGGACATCAGCCGTCCAACCTTCTCAATCTCCGTGCTTGGGTCGCCTACCCACGATGGCAGCCAGGCTGCACATCCCAGATAAGCGCGGGGTAAATGAACCAAGGCGTCGAGCCAATTGAGTGGCGGATACGACATGAAGCGATAGCCCGGGTTTTCCGGATCCAACGTCGTTGCAGGCCCGTCGAAATGAACATCCCAGTAGGAATCAGGAAGCGGAGCGTCGCTGGCAAGCGCTTCATTGCGGTCGAAATAGGGCCACCATGCAGAAACCTGACCCGCGCGCAACGCCCTTTCCTTCAGCTCGGCGGTGCGGGCAAAGAGATGCTCCAGGCTTGTTCCCGACAGCACGCGCTCGACCAGCTTGTCGGTCTGCCGGACCAGGGTGTCTAGGCGGGCGGCCAGACGCTCGTGGCGTGCGGTTTCGGCGGCGGTCGCAGCGAAGGAGGTACCGGCAAAGATGCGGCGGCACACCTGTTCATGTTCCTCAGTGGTGAACTCGCGCAGTGCATCGATGAGCAGCGCAAAATTGCGCGCGCTGGCGTTAAGTTTGCTTGCCCGCAGCTCCCAGATGTCCGGATCCCAGCGGCCCGGACTCACTTCGCCGTACGGCCGCAGCAGGTAGTCACCAAGGCGTTTGGTCGGGTTGGCCGGTTCGTCAGCCAACTGCGCTGCCCGCATCCACTCCGCATTACTGAACGCTCGCCGCAGCGCGGACGCCCCGGCCAGCCGCACGCTTTCGGCGTGCAGGCCCAAGGCCAGCCGCTCGCGGTCGACCTTGCCCAGCTTTTCTCGGGCGTGTTCCTTGAGCAGTGCCAGGCTGGTCGCACCTCTGACGCTGGGGTTGCGCGCAAGGTGGTCACGCCAGGCTTTAGTCCAGAAGGGAATGGGGTCGGTCAACGTTTCGACGAATCCGGTCATGTGGCTTCCCGCATGGCCAGTAGATTCGCATACAGCGCGCGATGACTACCTTCGTGCCCGGGCATTCCCGGCCGGGTCAGGCAACCGCGCGGCGCGACGTAACTGTCGATACGTCGTTCCGGCACCTCATGCCAGCCGATGTTGAACGCCGCCAGCCTGGGAAAGAAGTACAGCGACGAATATGGCAGGTGGTCATGGATCCACCAGGCCAACGCGCGCCAGTCCTCGCCCTCTGCGTAGCGATCGGCAAACCAGGGAACGACGATGCAGGCCATGGCGCCGTGGCGGCCGTGCGCGTCCGGGCGGTCCCATATGTGACGCGCATAATTGCTGGCGTTCGAAGCGCAGTTCAGTCCCTTGCTGTTGCCGAACTCGTTGACGGCACACGAACGGTAGGCGGACCGGATTACGATCCTGCCGAAGCGTTCCTGCAGCGGCTCGAGCAGGTTTTCGCACAGCGACCTGCCAACGTGGACGGCCAATTCCGGATCGTCGGGCACATTCGCCAGGCCGTGCATGGCCGCGATCTCGCTATACAGGAACTCGCGCATGTAAAACGAACGCGACAGGCGAATGCGTCCCAGTTCCTCCAGCGACGTCAGCGTTTCGGGCTTGCGCATCATGGGGCAATCCTCATGTAGTGGAAATCGACCGCGTGCCTGTCCGCATGGGCGCGTAGCTCGTCCAGCGCTACCGCTGCCAACGGTACCTTCCTATTATCAAAAGCAATCATAACGTAGTCGGGATGCACTGCCGAGCTGCCACCCGGCAAATAACCGCTTGCGCTGAATCGGTCGCGCCACTGGGCGAGCTTGTCGATGTCGGCCGCGATTTGCGACGCGAAGGACTGTGCGCTGGCGCGGCTGGCACCGTTGCTGCCCTTGATTTCGATCAGCGCGCGCAGATTGCCGATCTTGATGCCGTCGTTCGACCGAGTTCGGTCGCCGCCCCGGTACAGGTTGAAGCGTCCGGCCACCCGGTTATCGAAAACGCAGATGTCCGGGCGTTTCTGCATGCGACCCACGCCCGTCGCACAGCGGAAATACGTCTCCAGCGACAGCTGCGTCGCCCCGAGTCCGGCCTGCTGCAGTGCGTGATACACGAAGCCGGTCGCGGTGTCTTCGGTGAAGCGCGCCTGGCGCAGCAGTGGCGCCAGGCGCGGCAGGCACTCGCGCCAGCTCGATGCGGCTGGCGTCGCTGGTGCCGGGTGTGTCAGCGGGACGCGTACCGGATTGGTGCCAGCGCGCGCGATAAGGCAGTGAGCCTCGCCCTGAGCGTGATAGGCGAAGTGGATCTTGCGCCGAGCGCATTGGGCCGCGACGCGCAGGGTGGCGGCCGACGAGAGCGCGATTCCGAGCTCGGCCATGTCCGTGCACACGAACCAGCATTCCACTCCAAGCACTGCGAGCGGTGCCAGCTTGTCGAGGTCGGCGCAATATCCGTCCGCACCGATCTCATCGGACAATGCGTTGCGCACGTTGTAGGCTCCACCCTTGAATTCAAAAGCCATGGCGACCTCGTCGCTGGCAGACCAGGTACCGTGGTGACACACCGCCGATACGACGAGATCGACCCGCTTGTCACCAATCGGGTGTTCCCGCTCAATGCAGGGGCCTGGGACACCTGCACGCAGCAGCTGATGCATGAAGTTGGCATGCAATGTCGCTTCGTGTCCGCAAACGCCCGACACGGCAGAGAAAAAGTTAGAGAACAGTGATTCCATTTGCAAGCCCTTTCGGATGAAGCGCCGGCAGTACAGGCGCTACGGTTGAGTTGGGCTTACTGTAGACAAGCGCTCGAAATGCTTCCACCAAGATTTTTCGAGCTTCAGAAAGCTGAATTTCCGGGTAGACGGCGCTAGCGTCGCGTGCCGCCGCGACGGACCTTGGTCAGTGCTTCTGCATCTGCGGGGAACGTGCGCTGTGAGCCTGTCAGATTTTCTGTGTGGAACGGGGTCATGAAATAATGCCGAAAGGACTGTTCCATGACCGAAGTGATGACCACCAAGAAGCCCAAAAAACAGAAAGCAGCGTACCCGTTC